>JBKJHI010000199.1:0-4237 GCA_046599085.1 Candidatus Limnocylindrales bacterium | reverse complement strand
GCCGATCACGACGACGAGGAACGTCGCGATCACGAACTCGGGGATCGACGACAGGGTGACCCCGATGAGGACGATCGTCCGATCGGCCCGCTTGTCGCGTCGTCGGGCGGCGAACAGCCCGGCGGCGATGGCGATGGGGATGGTCAGGAGGAGCGCCAGGCCGGCTAGGATCGCTGATCGCCCGATGGCGCCGAGCAGCAACGGCAGGACGGGCTGTCCCGACTGGAACGAATTGCCGAAGTTGAGCGTGACGAGGTTGCTCATCGCGCGCACGTACTGCTCTGGGAGCGGATCGTTCGTGCCGAGCTGCTCGTTGAGGCGATCCACGCTTTCCTGCGGGGCGAACGGACCGAGGAGGGTCCGGCCCACGTCGTTCGGCAGCACGTTCACGATCACGAACACGATCGTGGCCAGCAGCCAGAGCGTGATCAATGACAGGAGCACGCGGCGCAGGATGAACCGTGTCACGGGTGGCGGCCCCTCGTCGAACGGCTGCGATGCAATCGGAGCCACGCCATCAGCGCGGCTCCGATCATGACCTCAGGTGCGCTGGCTCAACCGACCTTCGAGGCGGCCGACACGAACATCTGCCCCAGTGCGCTGGAGTAGACGCCCGTGAAGCCATTCGAATTGCCGGACAGGAACGAGTAGGTGTACGGGATCGCGACGGGGACCTCGTCGTTGAGGACGGTCTCGATCTTCTTGCAGGCGGCCTTCTGTGCGTCGACACCGACCGCTGCCTGGAACTCGGCAAAGGCGGCATCGAAGTCGCCGGAACCGTACTGCGAGGAGTTCCAGACGCCCTTCGTCTTGAGTGCCGAGTTGAGGAAGACGTCCGGAGTGGACCGATGGCCGTAGTCGACGATGCCGAGCTCGGCGGCGCCGGAGCACGGTGGATCGGCGGGCTCGCCGGGGCACCACTGCGCCCCGTAGAAGGTATCGAGGCTCTCGACAGCCGGGGTGAGCGTGATGCCCGCCTCGGCAGCCTGGCTCTGGATGAGGACCGCGAGGTCCGGGATCTCCTGGAGCTCGGCCACATGCAACTGGGCGGTCAACCCGGTCGCTCCAGCGGCCTCCAGCAGCGCCTTCGCCGCTTCGATGTCGCGCCCCCGCTGCGGGACGGAGTCGTCGAAGTACGGGAAGAGCGAGAAGATGACGTGGTCGTTGGCCACTTCACCCTTGCCCTTGAACAGCTGCTGGATCATCGCCTCGCGATCGAGTGACAGAGCGAGAGCCTGGCGGACGCGCTTGTCGGTGAACTGGCCGGTATCGACCCGCATCCAGATCTGTCGATGGTTGGTCGTCGCGGCCTCGTTGACCGTGAAGTTGGCGTCGGCGAAGAGCGCCGCGCCGGAGAACACGTCGAACTGCACGATCGCGTCGATCTGGCCGCCCTGGTAGCCGGTGACCATCGGGCCGGTCTCGTCGAAGAAGGTGTAGTCGACGCCATCCAGCGGCGTTGGGCCACCCCACCAGGCGTCGTTGCGCACGAAGCGGGCGCTCGTCGAGTCGTAGGACTCGAGCTTCCACGCGCCGGTGCCGTTCGGCATCCCGTCGAGCGTCGTGCCGGTGGCGTATCCAGCCGGCGTGATGACCGTCTGGGCATTGAACACCGAGACGAGATACGGGAAGTTCCCGTTGGCGCTGACGAGGCTGAACTCGACGGTCTCTGCGTCGAGCACCTTCGCGGAGGCCTCGTCGATGACGCCCTTCAGGCCGGCGTTGCCGGCAACCACCAGGCGCTTCATCGTTTCGACGACGTCCTCGCCGGTGAAGTCCGTGCCGTCCTGCCACTTCACGCCCTGGCGGAGCTTGAAGGTCCAGACCGAGTTGTCGTCGTTGGGTGCCCACGAGACGGCCAGACCCGGACCGATGTCGCCGGTCGCCGGATCGAGTGCCGCAAGGAACTCGAAGGACTGGGCGACGAGGCCGTAGGCCCCAAGGTCCTGCATGCCGACCGGGTCGAGCGACGCGGCCGGGCGCTGCGTGGCGACACGGATGGTCCCGCCAGCGGGGCCGGCCGTTGCGCTGGAGCCGGGGACCGTCGTCGCACCCCCGGTCGGAGAACTGACGGCATCGCCGCACGCAGCGACGATCGCGCTGATCGTCGGCAGCGACAAGCCGAGGATCGTGGCGCGCTTCATGAACGAGCGACGGGAGAGGCGGCCCTGCGCGAAGGACTCGACGAGGTCGAGCTCCTGCACGGAGGCAGTACGGCGGATCGGATCCAAGCGGGAATAGTCCATCGTCTCTTGATCCTTTCGAACGGTGCGCGACCTGAGCGCCCAGCTGGCGTCGAGCGGCCCTCCTCCAAGGTCCGACGACCTCAGACCATGGGACTCCCACAGGCTGATGGGCAACGGTACCCGCGGGCTGTTTCGGCTGTCAACGATGCACCACATCGTGGCGACGTCGCGCGTTCGAGCGGTGGCAGGCTGTCGCGGTCCGGTGGTGGCGCGGTGTCAGACGCCGCGGGAGCCCGCCTCGGCTCGGGCTCGGGCCGTGACCAAGGGGCTCGGGCCGCGACCAGGGGTCACGGATGTGCGATCACCGTGCGTGGCTGGTCACCGAACGAGACAGAACGTGTCGACTCATGGAAGCACCCTCGAGCAGCCATCACGGAGCCGTGACTGCTGGTCACGGAAGCCGGGGCGTCCCTCGCAGTGCGTACGGGCCGGCGTGATCAACCCGAACGGTGACCTCCCGGCCGAGCAGTGACCTGGGACCCGTGAGGTGCACGAGCTTGTTGCCGCGGCTGCGACCGGCCAGGCGAACCTCGCCCGGGCGAGCTGGCGTGGCGCCGGCCTCGGAGGCATGGTCGTGGGAGCGCGGCGGGGTGACGCCGTCCACGAGCACGCCCACCTCGCGGCCGAGCCAGGCTCGATTGCGCTCCAGCCCGATCCCCTCCTGGAGGGCGAGCAGCTCGTTGAGCCGGCGACGCTTGACGTCGGGCGGCACGTCATCGGCGAGGCGCGTCGCGGGCGTCCCGGGCCGTGGCGAATACGCCGCCGCGAAGACCTGGTCGTACCCGACTGCCTCCAGCAGGCGCAGCGTTCCCTGGAACTGCGCCTCGGTCTCGCCACAGAACCCGACGATGACGTCCGTACTGACGGTGATACCGGGAACGGCCGCACGGATCCGGGCGAGGCGCTCCTGGTAGTGCTCGATCGTGTACTGGCGACCCATCCGGCGCAGAACCGCGTCATCGCCCGACTGGACCGGCAGATGGAGGTGCTCGCACACGCTGGGGCAGTCCGCCAGGGCGGCGATGAGCCGGTCGGACAGATCCCACGGGTGGGACGTGACGAAGCGCAGGCGCGGGAGGGCATTTCGGCCTTCCGACGTACGCAGGCTGTCGATGGCGCGGATCAGCTCGGCCAGATCAGGACGACCGCGCAGGTCGAGCTGGCGTCCGGCCCAGCGTTCGGCATCCACATGGGCGAACCGGGACTCCGGCGCCAGGTCATGACCGTACGAGTTGACGTTCTGCCCGAGCAGCGTGACCTCCACGTAGCCCGCAGCGGCCAGCGCGCGCGCCTCGTCGACGATGTCATCGAACGGTCGGCTACGTTCCGGGCCGCGGCTGAACGGGACGATGCAGTACGTACAGGTCTTGTCGCAGCCGTAGATGATCGGCAGCCAGGCGCTCATGGCGGAACCGCGGGCGACACTCCCCTGCCCGACCGCGTCGGACCGCGTCCCGGGCAGGCGATCGGCGGCTCCGACCACGGTCCGTCCGACGGTCGTCGTTCGGCCGACGTCACCCGTGGCCGGTCCGGAACCACCGGCCGTGAGGGCGCCCTGCGCCGAGGCGAGCCCCAGACGATCGACCAGCTCCGGCTCCTCGTCCGGACGCAGGAAGGTGTCCACGGCGGGATAGCGCCGCTGGAGACCAGCCCGCTCCGCCTCGCGCACGGAACAGCCGGTGAGCACGACGCGCAAACCCGGGTTGGCGGCCTTGAGTCGGGCGAGGTGGCCCTGGCGACCGATGACCTTCTGCTCGGCGCCCTCGCGGATGGCGCAGGTGTTGATGACGACGAGGTCGGCGTCTTCAATGGAGGTCGCTTCCTCGCACCCGGCGACCAGCAGCCGACCGGTCATCTCCTCCGAGTCACTGCGGTTCATCTGGCAGCCCAGCGTCCAGACGTGGAAGCGGGGCATGGACGCGATGTCCGGCCGGTACTCGACCAGCCGCGCATCGGCGGGTGGGGTCGGCGCGCGCGGCACCGCGGTCGAC
>JBKJHI010000079.1:0-3796 GCA_046599085.1 Candidatus Limnocylindrales bacterium | reverse complement strand
GGCGAGGCGGTTCGCCTCGACGAGGACTGGGGTCCGTGCCTGCTCGACGGGGAGTGGCACGCTGGCCCCGGCGGCTCGAGCGTGTCCCCCGCCTCCGAACGCCCCTGTCAGCACGGTCGCATCGACGCCGCCCGGTTTGGTACGGACGCTGACGCGCGTCGCGGTGCCGCCCTCGGCCTCCTTGAACAGGATGGCGACCTCGGCCTCCACGGCCTGCGCCAGGAGATCGATGATGCCCTCGCTGTGCGACGAGATCGTAGCCGTCGCCGCGAGATCCGCCTCGAGCATCGTCGACCAGACGACGCGGCCGCCATCGGACGTCTGCAAGCGTTCCAGCACCCGGCCGAACAGCCGCAATTGGGCGGTGGGCTTGGACCGGTAGAGCCTTCGCGAGATGTCCGACAGTGGCGCCCCGGCGGCCACCAGAGCGGACGCGACGGCCAGCGTGCGGTCCGTGGCGTTGGGATGGGCGAACGTGGCGGTATCCATGACCACGCCGGCCATCAGGGCCGCGGCGAACGTGCCGCCCCCGGTCGTCAACGGGACGTCGAGGCGCGCCGCCAGGAGGGCCACCATCTCGCAGGTCGCCGCCGAGTGCGGTTCGATCCAGTCGGCGTCGCCCGCCCCGTCGTTCGATGCATGGTGGTCGATCACGACCCGCGGCAGGCGGGCGAACAGGTCGGCATGACGCACGCCGACGGCACCGACCCGGTCCAGCGACCCGCAATCGGAGATGACGACGAGGTCGTAGGCAGCGGCCGGGTCTGGATCGGTCCGGAAGCGATCGACACCCGCGATGAAGCCGTACAGCTCCGGCACCGGGTCCGTGCAGACGGCGTCGGCGACGCCACCCATCGCCTCGATCAGTCCGACGACCCCAAGCGTGGCACCCAGCGTGTCGGCATCCGGGTTCTCATGACTGACCGCAAGGACGCGGCGAGCCCCGCGCAGTCGCTCGACCACGACGTCCGGGACGGCATCCAGGTAGGGCGCCAGGCCCGCTTCAGCGCTGGGCATCATCGTCTGGGCTTCCGATCGGGGTCATATGGGCGACGCCTCCGCTGAACAGGCGGCCGGACCGCCGACGGTGGTTCGTCAGGGAGGTCTCCCTCGTGCTGCAGCCGGGCGATCGGCGTCGGCAGGGTCTCGCCCAGGGGCTGGTCCTCGTCCGGCACGACGCCCGCACTGAGCTCATCGAGGATGTGCAGCACACGTGTCCCCCGCTCTGCCGTGTCGTCGAGGACGACGTGCAGGTCGGGGATGCGCCGGATGCGCAGGGTCTTGCCGAGTTCCCGTCGCACGAAAGGCATCGCCCGCCCGAGCGCGGCGATGGTCGCTTTCCGCTCCTCGGGCTGGCCGATCACGCTGACCCACACCTTCGCGTGGTACAGGTCCGGCGTGGTCTCGACCTTGGTGATCGTGGCGAACCCGACCCGTGGATCCGCCACGTCCCGCGCCACGATCAGGCCGATCTCCTGCCGGAGCAGCTCATCGACACGATCGATCCGTTGCGACATCTAGGCCGATGCGACTCGCGAGATGGTCTGCGAGTTGAAGCATTCGATGATGTCGCCTTCCATGAGGTCATGGAAGTTGGCCAGCCCGATGCCGCACTCGTAGTTGGTCTGGACCTCGCGGACGTCATCGCGGAACCGGCGAAGCGATTCGATCCGGTCGGTGGCGATGACCTTGCCGCTGCGCCAGATGCGAGCACCGCCGCGGACGATGCGCCCGTCGGTGACGTACGAACCGGCGATCTGGGTGCTCTTGCCGACCTTGATGACCTGGCGGACCTCCGCGCGGCCCTCCACGATCTCCACGATCTCGGGCTCCAGGAGCCCCTTGAGCGCGGCGTCGATGTCGTCGGTGAGCTTGTAGATGATGTCGTACAGGCGGACATCGACCCCTTCGGCTTCAGCGGCACGACGAGCCGTGTCCGTGATGCCGGTGCTGAAGCCGACCACGATGGCGTTGGACGCCGTCGCCAGCATGATGTCGTTGTCGGTGATATCGCCGGCAGCCTCATGCAGGACGTTGAGGCGGACCTCCTCCTGGTCGAGCTGCTCCAGGGCGTGGGTGATGGCACCCAGCGATCCGGACACGTCCGACTTGAGGATGATGCGCAGCTCCTTGGCCTGCCCGGCCTGGATCTGGCGGTAGAGGTCCTCGAGGGTCGCGCGACCGCTCCCCTCCCCGCTCTTGGCGGTCGCGGCGATCTTGCGCTGCTCGACCAGTGCCCGGGCGGCCTTGTCGTCACTGACGACCCGCAGGATGTCACCGGCAGCCGGGACCTCGGACAGGCCCAGGATCACGACGGCGCTGGCAGGTCCAGCGGCCTTGACGCGCTTGCCACGGTCGTTCTCGAGCGCTCGGACACGACCGAACGTCTCACCGACGACGATGATGTCACCGACCTTGAGTGTGCCGGTCTGGACGAGTGCGGTGGCGATGGCGCCACGTGCCTTGTCCATCTGCGCTTCGACGATCGTCCCGATCGCGGAGCGATCCGGATCGGCCTTGAGCTCCTGGAGGTCCGCGACGAGCAGGACCATCTCGATCAACTCGTCGAGGCCGGTCCGCGACTTGGCGGACACCGCGACGAGCGGCACGTCGCCGCCGTACTCCTCGATGACCACGCCGGCCTCGGTCAGCTCGGTCTTCACCCGCACCGGGTCGGCATCGGGCTTGTCGATCTTGTTCAGGGCGATGATCACCGGGACCTTGGCGGCCTTGGCGTGGCTGATCGCCTCAAGGGTCTGGGGCATCACGCCGTCATCGGCGGCGACCACGATGATCGCGATGTCGGTGACGCGGGCGCCTCGGGCGCGCATGGCGGTGAATGCCTCGTGGCCCGGGGTATCGAGGAAGACGACGCGTTTGCCGTCGTGCTCGATCTCGGACGCACCGATGTGTTGGGTGATCCCGCCTCGCTCGCCGGCGGCGACCTCGGTCGAGCGCAGCGCGTCGAGCAGGCTCGTCTTGCCGTGGTCCACGTGACCCATGACGGTCACGATGGGGGCGCGCGGCTGCAGGCTGGCCGGATCTCCGTCCTCGAACAGGACTTCCTTGGTGGCTTCCGGTACGGGGCCAGTGCTCTCGGCATCCGGGTCTGTGCCGTTCGTGGACGCAGCGACGGTCTCGGCGACCTCATACCCGAGCTCGGAGGCGACCAGGGACGCGGTGTCGCGGTCGATGAGCTGGTTGATCGTGGCGAAGATGCCGCTCTTGATCAGCTCGCGGATGATGTCGGCGACGTTCGTGCCAAGGAGCTCGGCGAGTTCCTTGACCGTGATCGTGCCGGGCAATTCGATCGGTCCACGTTCGCGCGGATCGATCGTCTGCACCTGGGATCCGGATCCGTCGCGACGCGGCGGCTTTCGGGGCCCGCGTCGGCTGCGGGTGCCGCTCCTACTCCTGGCCACGGGCTCCTCCTTCGATCGTGTCGTGGGTCGTGCCGGTCGCCAGGTCGATGCTCGCGAGGAGCACCGCCGGGACCGGGGTCTTGAGCGCCCTGGACAGGGAGCCCTTCGTGTTGGCGATGGTGAGACAGGCTGCCGTGCGGCAGACATACGCGCCGCGACCCGCGAGTCGGCCGCTCTCGTCCGCGACGAGGGTACCCGTCGGGGTGCGAACGATGCGGACCAGCTCTCGTTTCGGGCGCGAGGTTCGGCACGCGACGCAGGTGCGAGTCGGGACATGGCGAACGGATCCGGCCAAAGCCGGACGGGCAGCCATCCCGCGGGCCGCGCCTACGACGCCACCTCCTCGGTGACCGGCGTGGCCTTCTTGGTGACGC
>JBKJHI010000248.1:0-5182 GCA_046599085.1 Candidatus Limnocylindrales bacterium | reverse complement strand
GACGGCATCCGGCTGATCCGATCGGCACCCAGGGCGAGCCCCGCACCGACGGCCAGTTCCCAGGCGCGGGTCGGCAGGATGAAGAAGGCGAGCGGCCCATCCGTGGGCGTGAGTGCCACGGACAGGACGAACGACGCCGCAGCGACGGCCACGACCGCGATGGCGATCCGGCGGATCTCGGCCCGGCGCCCCGCGACGAGGAGCAGGAACGCGGGCCACACGAGGTAGAACTGCTCCTCGACTCCGAGCGACCAGAAATGCAGGAGCGGCGACGGATCAGCTTCGGCCTGCAGGTAGTCCGTCGCCTGCAACGCATAGCGGATGTTCCCGACGTACAGCGCGGAGGCCGCCCCGTCCAGACCGACATCGCCGACACGCAGCGGCGGCAGGAGGATCGCCGACGCGAGGACCGTCGCCGCGATGACGACGAGCGCCGCGGGGAGGAGCCGCCGGGCGCGCCTGGCGTAGAACGTCGGCAGGGAGATCGTCCCGGTCGCGCGCAGCTCGCGCACGATCAGGCCGCTGATCAGGAATCCCGACACGACGAAGAAGACGTCAACGCCGATGTAGCCGCCACTGATCCCGGGCACCCGAGCGTGGTACGCAAGCACGGCCAGGACGGCGATCGCCCGCAGGCCTTCGATGTCGGGGCGGAACGTGCCGCGGCCCTGGGCCGAGCCGGGTGTGGGTGTGCCGGGTGTCGGTGTCACGACGCGAGATGGTAGCCGGGATGGCCGCCACCGGTCGGAGACACGAAAACGCCCGAAGGAACCTCGATCACTAGATGGTCCCGCCAATGTAAACACCGGCAAGATCACTAGATGTCCGACGCCCCTTCAGGCAAGACCTACTGTACGGGGCCGGCCTACCGTCCGACAAGGGGTTTATCCACGAGATTCATCGCAAACGTCTCGCAGGGGGCCTGCTTGTCCACACGATATCCACGGTCGGGCCCGTCAGTCGTCGCTGCCACGCTCCAGCGGCCACATCTCGGCCCCACGCAGGATCGGGATCCCGTCGGGGTCGGCGACGTCGTTCAGCGAGACCACGGTCCCCTCCCCCGGCCGAACGGTCAGTCCGCCCGGGTCCAGTTCGACGACAGAGCCGCGCCCCGTGTCAGCGCGGCCCTCGCTCGCCCACGCGACTGCCGCGGTCGCGACCGGTGACCCCGTGACGAAAAGCGTATCCGCCGGGGCGAACGTCAGGGCGGTGATGTGCTCGACGCCCCCGGCTCGGATGATGTTGCCATGCAGCGTCCCGTCGCTCTCCGGGTGGAGGGTGACCAGCCCGAGCGGTGCGGCCAGTTCGAGGTGGGTGAAGCGGCGATCGGGCGCCGTCTCGTAGAGCAGGCTGTGCACGAGGTGACCGTCGAGCACCACCGACTCCCGCCAGCGCCGGCCCCGACGGCCATCTGCGATGGTCCAGGTGACGTCGGCGCCGTCGGCACGCTGGCCGCGACCCGCCCGGCGGACCCCCGGATCGGTCACGCGGGAGCCGTTGCCGCTTCCTCGAGCGCTTCCGTCGCGAGCGCTTCCGCCCACTTCCCGGCGACGGCCAGCAGTTCCCCGGCGACGGCCGGAGCGACACGACCGTGGACACGGACGTCACGCTCGCCGTAGTCGATCTCGACGGTCCCCCGCTCGCGCACCCGGGCGAGGAGCTCCCCGGCCGCGTACGGCAGGGTGGCATCGATATCGACCCACAGCGATGCGAGCACGGCGCCGACTTCGGCGCGCAGCGTGTCGAGCCCGAAGCCGGTGAGCGCCGACACCAGGACGGCGCCACCGATCGCCGGCGCCGCAGCGTCGCCATCGAGCGCGGCGCGCTCCAGGAGGTCGGCCTTGTTCAGGGCCACGACCCGCGGCTTGTCGCCGGCGCCCAGCTCGTCGAGCACGGTCTGGACCGTCGCCCGGTGCTCCTCGCGGTGGGAATCGGCGGCATCGACCACCTCGATCAGGACGTCAGCCCGATTGACCTCCTCGAGCGTCGCTCGGAACGCGTCGACCAGCTGGTGCGGCAGCTTGTGGATGAACCCCACCGTGTCGGTCACGATCGCGGTCTGCCCGTCACCCAGTTTGACCTGCCGCGAGGTGGGATCGAGCGTCGCGAACAGCCGGTCCTCGGCTTTCGCCACCTCGGACCCGACGAGCGTGTTGAGCAGCGTGGATTTGCCCGCGTTCGTGTAGCCCACGATGCCCACCGTCGGCCACAGGCGCCGGTCGCGGCCCCGGGCGGCCGTCTCGCGCTGCTGGCGCACCTGCTCGACCCGCTCCTTCATCTTGCTGATCCGGGTCCGGATGATCCGTCGGTCCGTCTCCAGCTGGCTCTCGCCGGGTCCGCGCGAACCGATGCCGCCCTGGGTCCTCGACAGGTGGGTCCACAGGCGGGTCAGGCGGGGAAGCTGATACTCGAGCTGGGCCAGCTCGACCTGGAGACGCCCCTCGTGCGTCTGGGCGTGCTGGGCGAAGATGTCGAGGATCAGGCGGCTGCGATCGATGACCTTGACGTTGAGCAGGCCCTCGAGCGAGCGCTGCTGGGCGGGTGACAGTTCATCGTCGGCGATGAGGACATCGAACCCGGTCTCACGCTTGGCCGCGACCAGATCCTCCGCCTTGCCTTTGCCGACGTACCAGTTGGGATCCACATGGCGGCGGTTCTGCCATTCGGCGCCCACGACCTCCACCCCGGCCGTATCGGCCAGGCTGGCAAGTTCCGCGAGGGATTCCTGTGCCGTCCAGCCGTCCTCGGAGCCGACATCGACGGCAACGAGGAAGACCTTCTCCACGGGGGTATCGAGGTCGATCAGGGTTCGGGTCATGGGCCAGCAGGATACCGCGATGGTCCATCCGGGGCCGTGGAGCGATCCATTCGGGTCATGTCGGCGACGGCGCCGCGCGCGGACACTCGGAGCATGTCCTCATCGACCCCGTTGCACGACCGTGTCGGCTGGATCCAGTCGTCCCTGCCGGGCCGGGACCTGCCCGCCCCTGAATCGGCGATGCGCCGCTAGTCGATCCGGACGCTCGGGCTGCTCGCCCTTGCCGTCACCCTCGCATACCTGACCTGGCGCATCGGTTGGACGCTCGCCCTCGATGTCTGGTGGGTGTCCATCCCGCTCGTCATCCTCGAGATCCATGCGGCCAAGAACCGCTGGGGCGGCGCGTTCTGGTTCGGTACGGGCGCTGTCGTCCGGACCCAGGCGCTGGCCGACGTGGGCGGCGTGGCGACCGACACGATCACCGAGGACATCCACACGACGATCCGCCTGCATCGGCGGGGCTGGAAGACCGTCTATCACAACGAGGTCCTCGCTCGCGGTCTGGCCGCGTCGGACGCGACCACGTATCAGCTCCAGCGCCACCGCTGGGGCACCGGCGCGATGCAGGTCCTGCGCACGGAGAACCCGATGGTCGTGTCGGGGCTGTCCCTGCCGCAGCGCCTGTCGTACGCAGCGACGCTCCTGGGCTGGTTCGATGCCTGGCGGTCCCTTGGGTACCTGCTCCTGCCCATCGTGGTGATCGCCACGGGCGCTGTCCCGATCGCCGCCGAGCCGCTGACCTTCGCCGTCGCGTTCGGGGCGAACTTCGTCCTCGGCCAACTCGCCCTGCGCGCGCTGTCGCGTGGGTGCCATCGACCCGTCCTGTCCGTGCTGTTCGAATTCGTGCGGATGAGCCCCAACCTGCTGGCCACGACGACGCTGATGTCGAATCGACGGGCGACGTTCCGGGTCACGCCCAAGGGCCGCACCGCCGAGGGGCGCCACCCGACCCACGTGCCCGTCCTCCTGACCGCGGTCCTCGTCCTCAGCGTCGCCGGCGCCGCCTGGTATGCCCTGACGCTGCTGGGTGCCACGCCGACGGTCTACGCCATCCCGTGGGCGGTCCATGCTGCGACGTTCTGGATGCTCGTCAACGCCGCTCTCGTGTGGATGGCGATCCGCCGCATCCGGGCGGACCGATTCGCGCCGGAACGGCGGTCGAGCGTCCGTTTCGAGACCCATCTCTTCGGACGGATCGACGGGATCGAAACCGCCGTCCGCGACCTGTCGTTGACCGGTGCCCGGCTTGAAGTCTCGACCGACGTCGCCCTCGCCCCTGCTTCAACGCTCACCGTCGACATGGCGAGCGGCCCGCCGCTGACATTGACCGGGTCCGTGCGCTCGCGATGGACCGACTCCGGTGGCGCCGCCATGGTCGGGTTCGAGTTCGAGGACGGGCAGTACGACGCGCGTGCTCGCCTCGCGCTCGCCATCTTCGACGTGCACGGCTCGGAGCGCGGGGATGTCGACATGGTGCCGGCGTCGGACGTGCCGATGTCGACGCGATCCGCGGCTTGAGCCGCGGGTCTGGGTCAGGCCGGGTCGCCGTCGAGGACGGGCTGCACCAGCCGAACGGCTGCCGGTAGCGGGTCGTCCGCGGTGGCGTCGAGCCACTCGATCTCCCGCTCGGATCGGAACCACGTGCGCTGACGCTTGGCAAAGGCGATGGTGCGCGCGGCATCGAGCTTGACCGCGGCGTCCATCGTCGTGGCGCCATCCAGGACGCCCCAGGCCTCGCGGTAGCCGATCGCACTGAAGGCCGGCACGGTCGGATCGAAGCGGACACGCAGCGCCTCGGCCTCCTCGATGAGCCCTGTTGCGAACTGTTCCTGTGCGCGCGCCGCGATGCGCCGGCGGTGCTCATCGTCGTCCAGCGTCAGACCGAGCCACGCCAACGGTGCGTCGTAGCCGCGCGGCTCCGGTCGCGGGCCATCGCCGGACAAGAGGGCGATCTCGAGGGCTCGGACCACGCGGCGAGGGTTGGCAAGGTCAGTCGTGGACGCAAGGAGTGGCGCTACGGCCACCAGTCGTTGCACGATGGCGGGCGCCCCCTCGTGGATGAGCGCTGCCTCGAGAGTGGCGCGCACGGCTGGATCGCTCGGGAGGCGGTCCGTGGGGATGCCGCGTGCGATGGCACGCAGGTACAGCCCGGTCCCGCCGGCAAGGATCGCGACCCCGCCCCGGGCGGCCACGTCCGCCAGCACGGATCGCGCGTGCGTGGCGAAGTCCGCGAGCGAGAAGGTCACGTCGGGATCGACGAGGTCCAGGCCGTGATGCGGGACCCGAGCGCGGTCCCCTGCCCCGACCTTGGCCGTCCCGATATCGAGACCGCGATAGACCTGTCGGGAATCGGCGCTGATGACG
>JBKJHI010000088.1:0-8904 GCA_046599085.1 Candidatus Limnocylindrales bacterium | reverse complement strand
CGATCAGCTGTCGGCCGGTGAGCAGCAGCGCGTGGCCGTCGCGAGGGCCCTGGTCACGCGACCGGCGCTGCTCTTCGCCGACGAACCCACCGGGAACCTCGACTACACGACCGGCTCGGAGATCCTTGACGCCCTGTGGCGGTCGTGCCATGAGCGCGGGCAGACGATCGTCCTCGTGACCCACGACTCGAAGGCCGCGGCGTATGCGGACCGCGTCCACGTCGTGCGGGACGGGGCGATCCTCGACACCATCGAACTCGGTCGTCGCGAGGATCACGACGCGTCCGTGCTGATCGGCCGGCTCGCCGCCATCGGGCTGTAGATGGCCCGTGCTGGCCTCCAGGGCCTGGCGCTGCGCGGCCTTCGTGCCCGGCCCCTGCGCACCCTGCTGACCACAGCCGGTGTCGCCCTCGGCGTCGCGGTGCTGTACGCCGGGCTCGCCACCAACGCCAGCATCGATGCCTCCATCGAGCGCACGGTCAACATCCTCGTCGGTCGAGCCGACCTGCGGGTCGCGACGTTCGGCGAATTCGGGCTGTCCGGTGAGACGGTCACGATCATCGCCGCGACCGAGGGCGTGGCCGTCGCCGCTCCCGCCATCGAGCGCCGAACCTATCTCGGTATCGCCCTCTTCGCGCCCGGCGATGACCTGCCTCGGCCGATCACCGTCGTCGGCATCGAGCCGGCGCTCGAGCTGCGCGTGCACGACCTCCCGCTGTCCCAGGGCGCCGTCCTCGAGCGATCGAATGAGCCGAGCGCCCTGATCAGTGCCACCCTCGCGAGGGAGGACGGCCTGATCCTTGGCTCGACCATCGAGATCCAGGGACCCGGCGAACCCGGTCAGTACCGGGTCATCGGCATCCTCCTCGACGATGGGCCGTGGGCTGGCGCCTCCGGGCGGGTCGCCGTCGTCCCGATCGATGTCCTCCGCACGGTCTTCCCCGAGCTCGGCGTCACGCGCGTCGACATCGCGCTCGAGCCGGGCGCCAGCGCGGCCGATGTCACCACACGCCTGCAATCGACGCTGCTGACCCAGCCGTACGTGCTCTCCTCACCGCGCGACATCGGTGCGTCGATGCGGGCGAGCACGGGCGATTTCGCGGCCACGACCGCGTTGATCAGTGCCGTGGCCCTGTTCGCGGGCGCATTCCTCATCTTCAATACGCTGTCGATGACCGTCGTCGAACGGCTCCGCGAACTCGGCCTCCTGCGGGCCGCCGGGGCGTCACGCGGCCAGATCACGTCGTTCATGCTCGTCCAGGCCGTCGTCATCGGGATCGCCGGCTCCCTCCTGGGCGTCGTCCTTGGTGCGCTTCTCGCCGCGGCGATGGCAGGCTGGATCCGGATCGTCGGCGGCGTGCCGCTCGGTGCCACGGCCGTCGCTCCCGGCCCGATCGTCATCTCGATCATCCTCGGCATCGTCGTCACGCTGGCCGCCGCCCTGGAACCCGCTCGCCGGGCCGGACGGATCGCGCCCGTGGAAGCCCTCAAGGCCCGCCTCGACCTCCCATCGGCGCGTCGTGCGCGGCTCCGCTGGCTGGTCGGCGTGTTCGCGCTGGTCGGTGTGGCCGGGCTGTTCATGTGGCCGCGCGGCGCCGGCGAGGCCGCCCTGGTCAGGGCACTCGCGGTCTACGCGGTCCTGCTCGCGGCCGCGCTCCTGATCCCGTTCGTGCTGCCGGCCATGGCGCGTATCGCCGGTCTGCCGTTCCTGGCCGTGACCCGACTCGAGGAGCGCCTCGCTCGCGCCTCCCTCCTGCGCGACCGGTCGCGGGCGGCGTTGACGGTCGGCGCCCTGACCGTCGGCCTGGCGATGATCGTGGCGCTGGGCGGGGTCGCGGCGCATGCCCGGACGGCGGCGTCGGCCTGGATCGCCGATGTGGTGCCGGGCGATCTCGTGGTGACCTCGATCTTCCCGCGCGCGCTGGACGAGGGCCTCGACGAGCTTCTCGGAGACCTCGATGGTGTCGCGTCGGTCAGCCCGTTCGCCACGTTCGACCTGGCGGTCGCCGGCGTGCGCATCGAGGGTGCCGCGATGATCGGCGCGGATCTGGCCACCGACGGTCGATTGCATTTCATCGATGGCGATCGTGCCGCGGCCCTGGCCGCACTTGACGCGGGCGGTGCCGTGATCGTGCCAAGCGGCGTGGCGGCACGGGATGGGCTCGCCACGGGCGATGTCCTGGCGGCGACCGCCGCCGACGGTTCGGTCCTGGAGCTGCGCGTGGCCGGCGTCGCGGAACGGACCCTGCCCGGACGGGATGGCGAGACGCTGCTCGTCGGCTGGTCCGACGCGGCACGCCTGGGCGTCGCCGGTGCGGACGGCTTCGCGATCCGCTACGCCGTGACAGCGACGCCCGCGCAGCGGGCAGCTGTGGCCGCCGAGGCACGCACGCTCGCACTCGAACCGACAGGCCTCGGCCAGATCCAGGGCGCGATCGGCGAGGCGCTCGACCGGATCTTCGGGCTGTTCGATGCGCTCGCGCTCATCGCGGTCGTCATCGCATCGCTGGGGATCGTCAACACGCTCACGATGAACGTGCTCGAGCGCGTCCGGGAGATCGGTATCCTGCGCGCGGCCGGCATGACCCGCCGCCAGGTCTGGCGGACGGTCGTCGTCGAGGCGGGCGTCACGGGGCTCATCGGTGCCATCACCGGCGTCCTCGTCGGGCTCGTGGTCGGCGCTCTCATGGTCGTGCTCGGTGGCGGCACGCTCGATGTCGCGGTCGCCGTCCCGTGGGGCACGGCCGCGCTGGCCCTCGTGCTCGGCGTCGCGCTGGCGATGCTCGCGGCCGCGTATCCGGCCCGCCTCGCGAGCCGCCTGTCCATCGTGCAGGCCGTGGCATCGGAGTGAGGTGGCCCAGTCGGACGGCGTGCCGCCCGCGGCCGGCTGCGCCCGTTCGGGCGAAACGCGGCCGACCCGCTCTGGACGGATGCTAGACTCCTGACCGTCGGCCGCCGAGGGAGCGGCCATGAGCCCACGGAGCACGATGACGATCGCCCTTCCGAGACTCGACCGGGCCGACCCGGACGAGCGCGGCCTGACCCTGGGGGACTTTCTGGTCCCGGTCCGGATCGCCGACCGACTCAGCCCGAGGGTTCGCAACATCGCCCTCATCGGCCTGGGTGCGGTGTTCATCTATCTCACCGCCCTGATCTACATCGCCCGGGATCCGGTGCCGCTCACCGGGCAGACGTTCGGCGTGCTGACGGTCGGTGCAGCGCTCGGCTTCCGGCGCGGTGGCGCCGCGGTCCTCCTGTACCTCCTCATCGGCCTGGTCGGGCTGCCGTTCTTCGCCGAGGGCAAAGGCGGGCTCGCGGTCCTGCTCGGGGGCACGGGCGGCTACCTGACCGGGTTCTTCATCGCCGGCGCGGTCGTCGGCCGCTTCGCGGAGCTTGGATGGGACCGCCACATCGCCGGGTCGATCGGCGCGATGCTCATCGGCTCGGTGATCATCTACGCGATCGGATTGCCGTGGCTGATGGTGGTCCGCGGGTTCACCGTCGCGCAGACCCTCCAGTACGGGCTGGCCCCGTTCGTTGCCTGGGATCTCGCCAAGTTGGCCGTTGCTGGGTCGATCTTCCCGCTCGGCTGGTGGCTGGTCGAACGACGACCGGACGACCGCTAGGGCCGGCTCGCCCTATCGCTGCCGACGACGCGATCGGGCTGTTCGGCCCAGGGTCAGCGGCCTGGCGCCTCCAGCGTGAGGCCTTCCTCCTGCTCGGGGCAGGACCGCGTGCACTTCTCCTTCAGTTGGCGCATCCGGCGGTGGCCGCTGGCGTCGCCGAGCATTCCGACGTCCGCACCGAGCCCTGGCGCCGGCTCGACGGCACGCTGCGGAGCTATCTGCGCATCGTCTTCGGAACGGGGACGGCGGCACGGAGCGAGGTCATGCGCCTGAACGAGCTCCATCGCGGGATCTCCGGCACGGGCTACATGGCGCGCGACCCGGCTCTCGCGCTGTGGGTGCACGCGACGCTCGTCGATTCGACCCTGGCGGTCAATGACGCCTGGAACGGGCCACTCCCCGGTGACGTCGCCTCGGCCTACTACGCCGAGACCCTGTGGCTCGGGCGGGCGTTCGGGATCCCGGAGTCGATGCTCCCCGGGGACCTCGCCTCGTTCCGCGAATACGTCGCAGATCAGATCGGACCGGACGGGCCGGTCCGGGTGGGGGACACGGCCCGGGAACTGGCACAGGTCGTTCTGCACCCGCCACTCCCCGGGGTACTGGCACGTGCCCGACTCGATCCGCGGCTCCACGGCTGGACGATGTGGCCGGCCATCGGCCTGCTGCCGCCGCGGATCCGCGAGGCGTACGGCCTGCCCTGGACCGTGGCACATCGAGCTGTCGCCACGTGGCTCGTCACCGCGTGGCGCACCTGGAATGGCCTGTTGCCACCGACCTGGCGCGAGATGCCGCAGGCCCGCGCCGCGGATCGTCGGATCGTCGTCGGCCGCCGCCTCGCCACCGAGCTCCGCGTCGCCACCGGCCGCCACACCGTCGCCGGCGGCCCGATCGCCGTCAGTACAGGGACGGGAACCGGGACCTGAACATCGTCGCCCCGAGGTCGACCGGGGTCGCGGCATCGAGCGCACGCAGCAGGTCGATGTTCCCGATGAGCCCGCCCCGGTTCGTGGCCACGTACTCGCGCATCGCTCGCCAGAACGCCGTCGATCCCATCCGCTTCCGGGCGTCATCGATCAGGTTGCCGCCCTGGATGTAGATCGTCTCGTAGTAGCAGGCGCTGGTGTACTGGTAGATCATCCGGTCGAGCCGTGCCGTCGAGCACCGAGACGCCCGCCGAAGACCCAGCGTGTAGCGAGCCACGAAGTCGGCCGCGGCCTCGTCGGCGAATGGCTGGCGCGCCTGATCGTTGCCGACGATCCCATAGAACCACTGGTGCGCGGTCTCGTGCGCCACGAGGTAGCGCAGGTTGGCCGAACCGATGCCATACGGGATCCAGATCAACCCCGGTGACTCCATGCCGTAGCCACCAGCCGACTGCACGACCCTGAAGGTCGGGTGGGGGTAGTCGCCAAGGCGCGACTGCATCGAGGTGAAGGCCACCTTCGCCGCATCCAGGATCAGGGCGGCGTTCGCACTGCTCCGGTAGTAGGTGCGGATCGTCGTGTCACCGACCTTGACGGACCGCGTCCGGAAGTCGGGCGCCGCCGTGATCGTGAAGTCGCGCACGCCGTGCGCCTCGAATACCTGCGTGAGGCCGTCGCTCGAGACGCTCGTCCGTTCGCCGGAACTGGCCACGACGAGCGTGCGGTCGGTGCGAACCGTCACGCGCACGAAGGGGCTGCTGGCGGTCACGAACGGGTCGCCGTGGTTCGGGCGCGTGAACGGCGTCGCCCTGCTCACCCACGGCAGCCAGCGATACAGGTTGGCGATGCCATTCGCCTTGGTGAACAGCCAGTTCGAGCCACTGAGCGTGGACTTGAGCACGGCGTCGTACCGGACGCGGACCACGACGGTCTTGCCCTCAGGCAGGACGCCGCCGAGTGGGACGACGATCGTCTGGTCGGAGCGCTTCGCGGTCACCGGGACGGCATCGACCCAGGCGCCGCGCAACGTCAGCCCGCCGAGCGGCCCGGCGATCGTATTCAGCTCCACCCGGTCGATCGGCCCGCCCGACATGTTCGTGATCGTCGCCGTGGAATCGACGCCGATCCGGCGCGTGTCGAAGGCGAGGTCCAGCGTCGCTCGGTACTCGGCAACGACGCGTGGGCTCGTGCGATCCACCGATCCGGGTTCGATCTGCGAGGCGATGGCTCGGATCGTCGTGGTCGCGGTCGTCGCCGTCATCGGCGCTGCGGCCACCGGGCTGGCGTGGCCGGGCCCCATTCCCATCGCGCTCAGGGCGACCGCCGCCACCAGCCCGGCGACAAGCGAACGGCGACCCATCGATGTCGTGCGCATCGAGGCCATCCTACCCCGCCACCTCGTGCGGCCGGGCGCACGCGCAAGGCGCCGCGGCACGCGCCAGTCCCTCGCCGAGCGGAGCTCGCTCGCCGGGCGGGCCCCACGGCTAGACTTCCAGCGTGGCCAACGGCTCTGTGACCCCCGCGTTCATCGAAGCCGTGCGTGCGCGCCTGCCGGACCTCCGTTTCATGGTCGACGAGGCGGATCGCGAGACGTTCCGCCGAGACGAGACGGCCTACATCCCGGCCGGACTGCCGGGGGCGGTCGCCCTGCCGACCCACACCAACGAGGTGGCGGAGCTCGTCCGGATCTGCGCAGAGCACGACGTCCCGATCGTCCCGCGCGGCGCGGGCTCGGGCCTCAGCGGCGGCTCCAACGGCATCGATGGCGCGCTCACGATCGCCTTCACGGCGATGGACAAGATCCTCGAGATCGATACGGCGAACCTGTGTGTCGTCACGCAGCCCGGGGTGATCAACGCCCACTTGAAGGCGGCGGTCGCCGAGCACAACCTGTTCTACCCGCCGGATCCCGCCAGCTTCGAGATCTGTTCGATCGGCGGCAACCTGGGCACGAATGCGGGCGGCCTGTGTTGCGTGAAGTACGGCCAGACGCGCGACAGCGTCCTGAGCCTGGAAGTGGTGATGGCCGACGGCACGATCATCCGCACGGGTGGCCGCAACCTCAAGGATGTGGCTGGCTATTCGCTCACGCACCTCATCATCGGTTCGCAGGGGACGCTTGCGATCATCACCGAGGCCACCCTCCGCCTGCGTCCCGCGCCGCCGCCACGCGCCACGCTGCTGGCCTTCTTTCCGACGCTCGAATCGGCCGGTGACGCGGTCGCGGGCATGGCGGTTGCCGGAATCGCGCCGGTGACGCTCGAGCTGATGGACAGATTCACGATCGCCGCTGTCGATGACATGCATGGACTCGGCCTGGATCGCGAGGCGGCCGCCATGCTCATGGTCGAATCGGACCTGCCTGGCGAGGCCGCGGCCGATGAGCTGGCACGGGCCGAGGTGGCCTGCACGACCGCCGGTGCGACGACGACCGTCCGCTCGCGCGATGCGGCCGAGGCGGACCTGCTGCGCCAGGCCAGGCGGGCCGCACACTGGGCGCTCGAAAAACTCGGTGACGTGAAGATGGAGGACGTCGGCGTGCCGCGCGACCGGGTCCCCGCGATGCTTCGGGCGGTGGAGCGGATCGCCACGAAGCACGGCGTCGATATCGGGACGTTCGGGCACGCCGGCGACGGCAACCTGCACCCGGACCTCGTGCTGCCGCGGGGCCATCCGAACGGGAAGGCGATCACGGAGGCCGTCCAGGCGGATCTGTACCAGGCCGCCATCGATCTCGGCGGAACCGTGACGGGGGAGCACGGGGTGGGGTCGGCGAGGCAGGCCTGGATGGCCACGCAACGGGGAGCTGACGCGGTCCGCGTGATGTGGGCGATCAAGACCGCGCTCGATCCCCAGGGGCTGCTGAACCCTGGGCGCGTCCTGCCGCCGGCCTGACCGGCTTGGCCGCTCCCCCGCCTCATCCGTTCGGGCCTCTCGCCCGTATCAGGGACATGGACCAGAGGACGCCGTGGCGGCTGCTGCCGTCGTTGATGCTTGTCGCCGTACTCGTCACGGCGTGCGCCGGTGGCTCGGTCGCCCCGAGCTCGGGGCCCCCGGCGTCCACCTCTCCACCCTCGTCGGCCCCGACCTCTCCACCCTCGTCGGCCCCGACTGACCCGCCGGTCGCGACAACGTCCCCGACACAGGAGCTGATCGATTTCCTCCTGGATGTCGTTGCAGGCAATCCCGACGATGGCGAGGCACAACGCGACCTGGGCCTGGCGCTCCTCCAGCGGGTTCGCGAGACGGGCGATCCCTCCCTCTACCCACCGGCTGAGGCCGCGCTCCTGGCTGCCCGCACACTCGTGCCCGACGACCCGCTCGTCGCCGCCGGGATCGGTGCCCTGCAGCTCGGGCGGCACGAATTCGCCGAGGCGCTGGCGACCGGTCGAGCGGCATTGACGGAGTTCCCGGGCGACACCCCGGCGCAGGGGATCGTGGTCGATGCCCTCGTCGAACTCGGGCAGTACGACGCAGCGTTCCGACAGGCCGAGGCCCTCGCGGCGCAGCGTCCGGACATCGCCACCCTGGCCCGTCTCTCGTACACCCTCGAGTTGCGCGGGGAGCTTGGCCCGGCGCTCACGGCGATGGAGGCGGCAGCGGCGTCGCCGGGCCTCGCGGCAGAGAACACGGCCTATGTGCTGGCCCTCGTCGGGCATCTACGCCGTCTGACCGGCGATGCGGTCGGTGCGGCGGCCGCGTACGCCCAGGCGCGCACGCTCGTCCCCGACCATGCGCCGTCGCTGGCGGGACAGGGTCGACTCGCGGTCGGTGCCGGCGACCTGGAGACGGCACGCGAACGATTCGAGCGGGCAGCGGCCGTCGTCCCGCTGCCCGAGTACGTCATCGCGCTCGGCGAGACGCTGGATGTGATGGGTGACGCGGTCGGCGCGAAGCAGCAATTCGATCTCGCGCGCGCACTCATCGCACTCTCGAAGGCCAACGGCGTCGTGGTCGATGTCGATCTCGCGCTCTTCGAGGCGGACCATGGCGATGCTGCGGCTGCGCTGGTTCTGGCCGAGGCCGCCTACGCCGCGACGCCAACCGTCCGTGCCGCCGACGCGCGCGCTTGGGCACTCCATCGCCTCGGGCGGGATCGCGAGGCCACGCCGCTGTCGGCGGAGGCGCTGCGGCTCGGGTCCAGGGATCCGCTGCTGCAGTTCCATGCCGGGGCGATCGCCGCGGCACTCGGACGGACGGCCGAGGCCCGGGGGCACCTGGAGTCCGCACTCGCCGGCGACCCCGGCTTCTCCCCGGCCGGCGCCGCCGAAGCGCAGAGCCTGCTCGACCAGCTCGTCGGCGGCTGATCGCGCCGCCGTCCCCGGCCGCCCCTGCCGCTGTCGCCGCCCCCC
>JBKJHI010000027.1:0-45496 GCA_046599085.1 Candidatus Limnocylindrales bacterium | reverse complement strand
CCTCCGGATGGACGAGCCATTCGTGCTGCTCGGGCGCCAGGGGGACGAGCGGATCAGCGCCGACGACCTGGCGCGGCTGCGGGGCAGCAACCCCAACGAGGTCTTCTGCGCGTTCGGGCCTCGGCTTGCGCGGATCGCGGTAGGGGACGAGACGGCCTGATCGCCCGTGCGTCGCGCCACCACGATCCCGTCCTGCCGGGGTAGGATAGTAAACGGTTACTTCCCGTGTCTGGGGTGGAACCCGAGCCCGGCACGACCGACCACGCCACCCAACCATTCGATGGAGCACCGCCATGGCACTGGACCTCGACGGCCTGATCCCCGCCACCGTCCTCCCGATGGACGCCGACGGGCGCATCGATGAACCGGCCCTGCGCCAGTACATCGCCTGGGTCGTCGAGCAGGGCCCGGTCGCCCTGGCCATCAACGTGGACACCGGAGAGGGGCCGCATCTGACCCACGACGAGAAGGTCCGCGTGCTCCAGATCGTCGGCGACGTCACGGACCTGCCGATCGTCGCGGGCCTGGCGGGTCCCTCCACCGAAGCCGCCGTCAAGCAGGCGAAGGACTTCCAGGCGGCCGGCGCCGACGCCCTCCTGTGCTTCCCGATCCCGGCCTATCTCAGCGCGCCGCTCAACCCCCGCGTGCCCGTCGAGTACCACGAGGCCGTCGCCCAGGTCGGCCTGCCGCTCATCCTGTTCCAGCTCCAGCCCTCGCTGGCCGGCGTGAACTTCGACACGGACACCCTCCAGGCCATGGCCCAGGTCGATGGCGTCGTGGCCATCAAGGAAGCCTCCTTCGATGCCCGCCGGTTCATCGATACCGCCCGCCTGCTCGAACAGGTGCCCCGCAGGATCACCCTGCTGACCGGCAACGACAACTTCATCCTCGAGTCGTTCCTGCTCGGTGCGACCGGCGCGCTCATCGGCTTCGGGGCCGTCATGACCCGCGAGCAGGTCGACATGATCGCGGCCTGGCAGCGTGGCGACACCGAAACGGCGATGGCCCTTGGGCGCCGGGTCCAGCGTCTGGCCGATGTCGTCTTTGCCGCCCCGGTCGGCGACTACCGCGTCCGCCTCAAGGAGTGCCTGAAGATCCTGGGCGTCCTGGAGAACGCCACGGTCCGCCGCCCGCTGCTCGGGATCAGCGACCGGGAGCGCGCGTTCCTGCGCGACGTCCTCGCCGAGGTGGGCCTGCTCGACGACGCGACCGCGGACGAGACCGCCATCGAGGCTGCAGCGGCCCTCGCCCGATGAGCGCGGAGCCGGCGGACGTCCTCATCATCGGTGCCGGTCCGTCCGGCGGCGTCGTCGCGAAGCGGCTGTCGGAGGCCGGCGTCAACGTCGTGTGCCTGGAGCAGGGCGACTGGCTCGATCGCGCCGACTACCCGGGCAACAAGCCCGACTGGGAGCTCCAGGCGCGCAAGGCCTGGGCGACGAGTCCGAACATCCGCGGCCTCGAGCGCGACTACCCGATCGTCGAGACCGATACGCCCGTCTCGCCACTCATGTACAACGCGGTCGGCGGCTCCACGGTCCTGTTCGCGGGCGCCTGGCCGCGCGCCCTGCCGTCCGACTTCCGCGTCCGTTCGCTCGATGGCGTGGCCGACGACTAGCCGATCGACTACTTCGAACTCCTGCCGTACTACTACCGGACCGACCGCGACTTCGGCGTGTCGGGCCTGCCCGGCGATCCGGCGTATCCCGCCGACACCGAGGACGCCCCGATGCCGCCGCTGCCGATCGGTGCGGCCGGGCTGAAGGTCGCTCGCGCCCATACCAAGCTCGGCTGGCATTGGTGGCCCGAATTCAACTCGATCAACTCGGTCCCGTACGACGGCCGTCGGCCGTGCGTCCAGCGGAGCACCTGCCAGTCCGGTTGCAACGAGGGCGCGAAGGCGTCCGCGGACCTGACCCACTGGCCGAAGGCGATCGCCAAGGGCGCGACTCTCATCACGGGCGCGCGGGTGAGCCGCATCGAGACGAATGACAAGGGCCTCGCGACCGGCGCGACGTGGATCGACCGAGAGGGCCACGAACACCTCCAGCCAGCGAAGGTCGTCGTCCTCGCCGCGAATGCGATCGGGACGCCGCGGCTCCTCCTCAACTCCGCCAGCCCGGCGCATCCGGACGGCCTGGCGAACTCCAGCGGCCTCGTCGGCAAGCGGCTGATGATGCATCCCTTCGCCAACGTGGCCGGGCTGTTCGAGGAACCACTGATGAGCTGGCAGGGCCAGTTCGGCGACCTGATCGAGTCGCTCGAGTTCTACGAGACGGACGAGCGGCGTGGCTTCGTCCGCGGCGCGCGCTGGGGCCTGGCCCCGACCGGCGGCCCGATCAACACGGCCCTCCCGAGCCGTGCAGGGGAGCAGATCTGGGGCGCGGACCACCACGCGCACGTCCGGTCGCACCTCGGCCACGGCGCCAACTGGGGCCTGTTCGCCGAGGACCTGCCGGATGAGGCGAACCGGGTCACGCTTTCCGGTAGCGTGACCGACTCGTCGGGGATCCCGGCGCCGGAGATCCATTACACGATGGCCGACAACGCGCGCCGGATGCTCGACTTCCATATCGAGCGGGCGAAGGAATCGATGGACGCGGCCGGCGCCTACAAGATCGAGGTGGACCGCCTGATGCGCTACTCGGGCTGGCACCTGCTCGGGACCGCGCGGATGGGCGACGACCCGACGACGTCCGTGCTCGATCGCTGGAACCGAGCCCACGACGTGCCGAACCTGTACGTCGTCGACGGCTCGTGCTTCGTGACGTCATCGGGCGTCAATCCGACCTCCACCATCGTGGCCATCGCCCTGCGCGCCGCCGATCACATGATCGAGACGCGCTTCGAGCAGCAGGTGCCGGCATGACGGGGAGTGCCGGCATGACCGACCTGACCGCCTCTGAGCGGGCGACCCTCGCAGCCGTCGCGGATCATTTCATCCCGGCCGCGCATGGCATGCCGTCCGCGGCGGACGTCGTGGACGAGGCACGGCTTCGCTTCGTCCTGCAGTCGCGACCGGACCTGCTCGACCCGTTGCGTGCCGCGCTCCGCGCGGACCTCAGTGACGACGTGAAGACCCGCCTGGAACGCCTCGGTCGTGATGAGGCGGCGGCGCTCGGTGCCCTCCAGCTGGTCATCGTGTCCGCCTACTACACCGACCCGAACGTCAAGGAGTTGATCGGCTATCCGGGTCAGATGGCCCTCGAGCTGCGCTCGTGGGAGTACCCGGCCTATCTCGACGAAGGCCTGATCGACGCCGTGCTCGCGCGCGGCTCGGTCTGGCGCGACCCGGCGACCGGCCAGCGGGCCGTCGTGGCCGATGCGCCGCGCACCTACGCCGAGCGCTACGCGGCCGACACGCCGCAAGGAGGACAGTGATGGCCACGATCGCCCCCGACACCACCGAATCGACCACGCCCAGCATGCTCGGCGACTTCCTGGAGTCCTGGGTCCCCGGCACCGGGGCGCCCATCGAGGACCTCGAACCCGCGACCGGCCGACACCTGCTGACCATCGCCGGCTCGACGCCGGATGACGTCGCCAGGGCCGCCGAGGCCGCGAAGGCCGCGCAGCCGGCATGGGCGGCCACGAACTACCAGGAGCGCGCCCGGATCCTGCGCCGCGCCGCCGACATCTACGAGGCGAATCGCGACGAGTTCGGCACGTGGACGCAGCGTGAGACCGGCGCCTCCCACGGCAAGATGCACCACGAGTCCAGCTTCGCCTACCAGGAGATCCTCAACGCCACGACCCTGCCGTCCCAGGCGTACGGGTCGCTCATGCCGTCAGCGGTCGCCGGGCGACTGTCGATGGTCCGGCGCGTCCCGGTCGGGGTCATCGGCGCCATCACGCCGTGGAACTCCCCGAGCGTGCTGGGCATGCGTGTGGTGGCCCCAGCGCTCGCCCTGGGCAACGCCGTCGTCCTCAAGCCGGACCCCCAGACGCCGGTCGTCGGCGGGGCGATGTTCGCCGCGGTCTTCCGCGAGGCCGGACTGCCGGAGGGCCTGCTCCAGATCGTGGTCGGTGGCGCCGATGTCGGCGAGGCCCTCGTGACCGACCCGAACATCCCGGTCGTCTCGTTCACCGGCTCGACCGCGGTCGGGCGTCGGGTCGGCCAGCTGGCCGGCGGCATGCTCAAGAAGGTGTCGCTGGAGCTCGGCGGCAACAACGCGTTCATCGTGCTCGACGATGCAGACCTGGATGCGGCCGCCGCGGCCGGCGCCTTCTCCGCGTTCTCGTTCCAGGGCCAGGTCTGCTTCGCCGCCGGTCGGCACCTGGTCCAGCGCGGCATCGCCGAGGCCTACACGAACGCCCTGACCGAGAAGGCCAGGCGGCTGCGCCTGGGCGACCCGTACCGCGAGGACGTGCAGCTCGGCCCCATCGTCAACGAGAAGCAGCTGTCCCGGGTCGCCGACATCGTCGAGCGATCCGTGGCGGGCGGCGCGAAACTGCTCGAGGGCGGCACCAGCGAGGGCCTGTTCTACCGCCCGACGGTGCTCGGCGACGTGGCCACCGATTCGCCGGCCTGGACGGACGAGATCTTCGGCCCCGTGGCGCCGTTCACGGTGTTCGACACGGACGAAGAGGCGATCGAGCTGGCGAACGCCAGCAAGTACGGCCTTGTCGCCTCGATCTACACGCGCTCGCTCGGTCGTGGCCTGGCCATCGCCGACCGGATGCGGACGGGCATGGTCCACGTCAACGACGGCACGCTCAATGACGAGGCGATCATCCCGTTCGGCGGGATGGGCGACTCCGGCAACGGCGGCCGCTACGGTGGCGAGGCGAGCCTCGACACGTTCACCGACTGGCAGTGGGTCACGGTCCGCGACCAGCCGCCCAGCTTCCCGTTCTGAGCGCTGACCCGTGGCATCCATCACCGACGTCGCGCGCCTGGCCGGCGTCTCCACTGCGACCGTCTCCCGGGTCGTCTCCGCGTCGGCGTACGCGGTGAGTCCGGCGACCCGTGCCCGCGTCCTGGAGGCGGCCCGAGCGCTCGACTACGTGCCCAACGCGCTGGCCCGCGGCCTGCACAAGAGCCACGTGCCGGTCGTCGGGGTCATCGTCCACGACATCACCGACCCGTATTTCGCGGAGGTCGTCCGCGGCGTGGAGGACGCTGCCGCGGTCGGTGGCGTCCTGGTGATCACGTGCAGCTCCGACCGCATCTCCGAGCGAGAACACTCGTACGTGCGTCTACTGCGCTCGATGCGCGCGTCGACCCTCATCTTCGCCGGCAGCGGCCTGGTCGATCCGGTGCTCAACGTGGAAATCGGCAAGCACGTCGAGGCGATGCGAGCCTACGGCGCCGCGGTGGTGCGGCTGTCGCCCCACGCCGATGGCGAGGCGGACATCGGCGTCGATAACGCCGCGGGCGTCGCCCGCATGATCGTCGCGCTGGGGGAGCTGGGTCATCGCCAGATCGCGTTCCTCGCCGGCCCGAGCTCGCTGTACGTCTCGCACCAGCGCCTGGCCGGGTACCGCCGCGGGCTGGCCGAGGCGGGCCTTCCGTACGACGAGCGGCTCGTCGTCAGCACCGGCTTCAATCGCGAGGGCGGCGCTCTCGGCATCGACGCGTTGCTGGCGAGTGGCGTGCCGTTCACTGCCGTGTCCGCGGCCAACGACCTGCTCGCCCTCGGGGCGCTGGAGCGCCTCGCCGGGCTCGGGATCCGCGTGCCGAACGATATGTCCGTCGCCGGCTTCGACGACATCCAGACGGCATCGATGGCGACGCCCGGCCTGTCCACCGTCCGGCTGCCGCTGCACGAGATCGGCCGTCGCGCATACGCCTACGCGGAGGCGCTGCTGGCCGGCCGCCAGCCCGACCCGCAGGTGCTCCCGACCGAGCTCGTCCTGCGCGGATCGACCGCCGCGCCGCGCCGCGGTGCGATGACCGGCGCCCCGACCGCCGCGCCCGCCGACGCATCGGCCGCCACAGACGCCCGCGTCGCCGCCGGGAGCCCCTCGTGACCGGCGATCGACTCGCCGGCCGCGTCGTCCTCGTCACGGGCAGCAGCCGCGGGATCGGTGCGGAGATCGTCGTCAAAGCGGCCGACGAGGGCGCGACCGTCGCGGTCCACTACCACCGCCACCTCGAGGGTGCCGAGGCGACCGTGCGGCGTGCCCGCGACCTCGGCGCAGAAGCCGACGCATTCAGTGCTGACCTGGCGGACGGCGCACAGGCCGTCGATCTCGTCGCTCGCGTCATCGAGCGCTTCGGGCGGGTCGATGCCCTCGTCAACAACGCTGGTCGCACGCTCGTCGGCCCGTTCCTCGAGATCACGCCGGCGGACTGGGACGAGGTGATCGCCACGGACCTGAGTGCCGCCTTCCACACGTCGCGCGCGGTCCTGCCCTCGATGCTGGAACGGGGTGACGGCGTCATCGTGAACATCGCCTCGCGGCTCGGCCAGATGGGCGTCCACGAGACAGCGGCGTACAGCGCCGCCAAGGCGGGCCTGCTCGGGCTGACCCGGGCGCTCGCCACGGAATTCGGCCCGCGCGGGATCCGCATCAACGCCGTCGCGCCCGGCGTGACCATCACGGAGATGACGACGGACCTCGTCGAGAGCGAGGAGGGTCGGCGACGCATGGCGGCCATGCCGCTCGGGCGGTTCGGTCGTGCCGACGAGGTCGCCGACGCGGTCATCTTCCTGCTCTCCGACGCATCCAGTCTGTTCGTGGGACAGACCCTCAATCCCAACAGCGGGGGCTACATGCCGTGACCAAGGTCATCGACGTTCGCGAGGCCGTCGGCCTGGTCCGCGACGGGAGCACGATCGTGATCGGCGGCTCTGGCGCCGGCCACGCGCTGCCCCAGCGCTTCATCGACGAGCTCGCCGCCGTCTACACGGAGACCCAGCGGCCCCGTGACCTGACCACGGTCCGGGTCGTCGGCATCGGCGACTTCGCCGACCGCGGCTTCAGCCAGCTCGGCCTGCCCGGGCTCATGCGCCGGACCATCGGCAGCAACATCGGCAACGAGCCGCGCCTGGGCGCGCTGGTCGAGGCCAACGAGATCGAGTCGTATTCCTTCCCGCAGGGCGTCCTCTCGCAGCTCATGCGCGAGATCGCCGCCGGGCGCCCTGGGCTCGTGACACAGGTCGGCCTGGGCACGTACGTGGACCCGCGCCAGACCGGCGGCAAGCAGAACGCGCGCACCACGGACGACCTGGTCGAGGTCGTGACCCTGCGCGACCGCGAATGGCTCCTGTTCCATGCCTTCCCGATCGACGTCGCGGTCATCCGCGGCACGACGGCCGACGAGGACGGCAACCTGACCATGGAGGGCGAGGCCGTCCAGGGCGAGATGCTGGCCATGGCCATGGCGGCCCGGAACTCCGGTGGCATCGTCATCGCCCAGGTCCGCCAGCTGGCGACCCGCGGCAGCCTGCCGTTGCGCGACGTCAAGGTCCCGGGCGCGCTCGTGGACCACGTCTACGTGGACCCCGACCAGTGGCAGACCTACATCACCCGCGACTCGCCCTACTACGCGGGCAAGGTCCGGCGCCCGGTCACGCCGGAGCCGCCGCTGCCGCTCGACATCCGCAAGATCATCGCCCGCCGTTCGCTGCTCGAGTTCCCGCGCGGCGCCATCTGCAACCTCGGGTTCGGCATCAGCCAGTTGATCGGCCGGGTCGCGTGGGAAGAGGGCATCACGGACCAGCTGGTGCTGACCGTGGAGCAGGGGATCTTCGGCGGTGCGCCGGTGGCGGGCAACGAGGGTGGCGCCGGTTTCAACTACCAGGCGATGATCGATCAGCCGTACATGTTCGATTTCTACGACGGCGGCGGCCTCGACGTGGCCAGCCTGTCGTTCGCGGAGGTGGACGCGGAGGGCAACGTCAACGTTCACGCTTTCGAGGGACGGGTCCGCGGCCCCGGCGGCTTCCCGAACATCAGCGCCAGGACCGGCAGCATCAATTTCGTCGGGACGATGACCGCGCGCGGACTGGAGATCGCCATCGATGGCGGCGTCCGGATCGCCAGCGAGGGCTCCCTCCAGAAGTTCGTGCCGAAGGTCAAGGAGATCTCGTTCAACGGCACGCTCGCCCGGGAGCGCGGTCAGCACGTCCGCTACATCACGGAACGGGCCGTCTTCGAGCTTGCCGACGACGGGCTGGTCGTGACCGAGATCGCCCCCGGCATGGACCTGGAGCGGGACGTGCTCGGCCAGATGGGCTTCCGGCCGCGCGTGGCCGACGACCTGCGCACGATGGACGCGCGCATCTACGCGACCGGCGCGATGGGCCTCGCGGCGGACTTCGGGGGCGCCACGTGAGCGGGCACATCAAGCTGGAGCTCGGCCGGGTGGCCCGGCTGACCCTCGACAACCCGCCCCTCAACCTCGTCACGCGCGCCCTGCTGGAGTCGTTCGTGGTGGCGCTCGACACGCTCGAGGCCGCCGACCCTGGCGACGTCCGGGCGGTCGTCGTGACGGGCAGCGGCGAACGTGCCTTCTCGGCCGGCTCCCACGTCGGGGAGTTCGATGATCAGCACGGGCCCGCGGGTCGTGAGCGCCACGACCTCGAATCCGGGGTCGCGCGGCGCCTGGCCGAGCTGCCGATGCCGACCATCGCTGCCATCGAGGGCCATTGCCTCGGCGGCGGTCTCGAGCTGGCCCTCGCGTGCGACCTGCGCATCGCCGCGGAGACGGCCCGCCTTGGGCTTCCCGAGGTCCGCCTCGCGGTGATCCCTGGGGCGGGGGGCACGCAACGGCTGCCGCGCGTCGTCGGCTCGGCACGCGCCAAGGAGCTGATCTTGACCGGGCGCGTGCTCGATGCACCCGACGCGGTGCACATCGGTCTCGTCCACGAAGTCGTCCCACGAGGCCAGGCGGTCGAGCGAGCGTTGGCCGTCGGGGCGGAGATCGCGGAGCGCGGTCCGCTCGCCGTTCGTGAGGCGAAGCGGCTCATCGACACGGCGCTGGACATGGACCTCGCGTCCGGGCTAGCCGCCGAGACGGACGCCTCGGAACGGATCTTCGCCACGGACGACATGGTCGAAGGCGGCAAGGCGTTCTTCGAGAAGCGCGATCCGGACTATCGCGGCCGATGAGGCCGCACCCACAGGAGGTCGTACATGGCTGAAGTCGGACGGTTCGGGGTCTTCCTGCCGTCGTATATCTGGGAGGGCGACGGCCCGGAGCGGGCGCGCGGGATCAAGGACTTCGCGCGGGCCGTGGAGGACCTCGGGTTCGACTCGCTGTTCATCACCGATCACTTGCTCGTCGGCAAGCGGTTCTATTCGGTCAACTGGCTGGAGCCGCTGATCACCCTGGCGGTGGCCGCCGGGGCGACGGAGCGCGTGCGCCTGGGCACCTCGATCCTGATCATGCCGCTGCGCAACCCGGTCATCCTGGCCAAGGAGCTGGCAACGCTCCAGTTCCTGAGCGAGGACCGGGTCATCCTTGGTGCCGGTGTCGGCTGGAACGAGGCCGAGTACGACGCGGTCGGGGTCAAGAAGTCGGAGCGTGGCAAGCGCACCGACGAGATGCTCGACATCATGATGCCCCTGCTCGAGGGCGAGACCGTCACCTACCACGGCCAGTTCTACTCCGTGGACGACGTCTCCATCGAGCCGCGCTCGGCGCAGCGCCCGCTGCTGTGGATCGGCGGTGGCTCGCAGCTGGCTTCACCCAAGTCGCCGGACCTGCCCAAGTTCGTCGATTCGGTCAAGCGACGCACGGTCAAGGCCGACGGCTGGATCCCGCGTCCGACCTGCCCGCCGCCGGACATCGCCCGGGACTGGGATGAGCTCCAGGCGGCCATGCGCGAAGCCGGCAAGGACCCGTCGGACACGCTCGTCGCCCACGAGAACTTCCTCCACCTCGTCCTGACCGACGACCCCGCGGAGGCTCGCCGCCAGCAGCACGAGGCGTTCCTCAAGGTCATGAGCGCCGAGCGCGGCCCGGAGTACCTGGAGTCCGTGTACCTGTTCGGGACACCCGACGAGGTCATCGCCTCGCTCCAGGCCCGGGTCGATGCCGGCGTGGAGTACTTCTTCCTGCACACGATGACCCCGGATCCGGCCCAGCTCCAGTTGTGGGTGGACCACATCATCCCGAACGTGCACTTCCCGGCCTCGGCAGGCCCCGTTCGTCGCCCGCCGACGCCGTGGCAGCGATGATGACCCGATGACCCGTCGCGTCGGCCTCCTTGGCAACCCGCTCAAGCGGCGGCACTCGCAGGTCATGCACGACGCCGCGTTCGACGCGGCCGGCATCGACGCGCGCTACGTGCTCATGGAACTCGAGGCGGACGCGGTCCCGGGCGCCGTCGCGGAGGCGCGCGCCAGCGTCGAGTGGCTCGGCCTCGGCGTCACCGCGCCGTACAAGGCCGTCGTCGCCGGGCTCGTGAACGAGGTCGAGGCTGATGCGCAAGTCATCGGGGCGGTGAACAACGTCGTGCGCACGGATGACGGTCGGTTGATCGGCTTCAACACGGATGCCCCGGGCTTCCGCGTGGGGGTGGAGCTGGCGATGGGCCGCACCCTCGCCGATGCGGACGTGGTGATCGTCGGTGCCGGCGGCGCGGCCCACGCGGTCGCGTACGCGTGCCTGGATGCGGGGGCGCGACGCGTCACCGTCGCGAACAGGACCGTGTACCGGGCCGCGGCCCTCGTGGAGCGCCTGGCGGCCGTCCGTCCCGGCGCCGGCCGTGCGCTCGCGACCGACGACCTCGCGTTCTGCGACGCGCTCGCGACGGCGGACGTCGCGGTCAATGCCACGACGGTCGGCATGATCGATCCCGGGGCGACGATCCCGGTCGAGCTCCTCCGTCATGATGCAACCGTGTTCGACCTGGTCTATGTCCCCGCCGAAACCCCGCTGATCGCCGCTGCCCGGGCGCGCGGGCTGCGCACCGCCAACGGCTCGGAGATGCTCATCGCCCAGGCGGCCATCGCGTTCGAGCGCTGGACCGGTGTGGGCGGCATGGCCGACGTGATGCGTGAGGCCGTCGCCCCGCTCCTTGCGGACCCGACGGTCCGGGCCTGACGAGGGCCTGACGATGCGACTCGCCACGATCCTGATCGATGGCCGGCCCCGACCGGCGATCCTGCGCGATGACGACCGAGTCGTCCCGATCGATACGCGCGCCACCGGCCTGCCCGGCATCCGCGCCATCGCCGCCGGCGGTCCCGCGGCCATGGAGCGCCTGACCGCCTGGCTGGACGAGCAACCAGCCGATGCCGGGATGCCGCTCGAGAACGTGATGCTCGGCCCGGCCGTGCCCGACCCCGGCGCGATCTACACGGTCGGCCTCAACTACGACGGGCCCGATGCCGCACCGCGACCCGAGCGCCCGCTCATCTACGGCAAGGCGGCGGGCAGCGTCGCCGGCCACGGCGCGACGCTGAAGTGGGACCGGGACGTCACCGACGACGTCGATGCGGAGGTCGAGCTCGGCGTGGTCATGGGCGCGGACGGGGGCATCTTCGGCTACACCTGCATCAACGACATCTCGGCCCGCGACGAGCGGCTCGACGGCGACCAGTGGCTGCTCGGAAAGTCGATGCCGGGCTTCTGCCCGGTCGGGCCGTGGATCGTCACCGCGGACATGTTCGATCCCGCGAACGTCGGCCTGCGCTGCACCATCGACGGCGAGGCGATCCAGGAAGATCGGACGACGCAGATGCGCCACGGGATCGCGGAGGTCATCGCCTACCTCGGCCAGCACCTCGAACTGCGCCCGGGCGACCTCATCGCTACCGGCACGCCAGTCCGCCTGGCCACGCCGCCTGGCCCGGGACGCCGGCTACGTGCCGGCGATACCGTGACCGTCTCGATCGAGGGCATCGGACGCCTGACCACGACCATCGCCTGACCACGCGCCAAGGGAGCCGACTCATGACCGCCAAGCCACCGACCGTCTTCTTCGGCCACATGACCGACCCGGAAGTCCAGGCAGCGCTGCTGCGCACGCAGACGATCATCATCCCGACCGGCTCGACGGAGCAGCACGGCCCGCACGGCCCGCTCCTGACCGACGCGATCATCCCGACGGAGGTCGCGAGGCGGGTCGCGGAGCGGACCGGGGCCCTCGTCGGCCCGACGATCAACTACTCGCTGTCGTACCCGCACGTCGGGTTCACCGGGCTCGTGCACATCCGCGTGCCCACGTTCATGGCCCTCATCGAGGACCTGTGCGCGTCGTACACCTCGATCGGCTTCCGGCGGATCGTCTTCCTCAACGGCCACTACGACAACACGTACGCCATCGCGTACGCCTGTGCCAACGCCGCCGAGCGGATGCCGACCGATGCGCGCGCTTTCCCGGTCAACTACTGGGATGGCATGAACGCCGAGGAGGCGGGCGAGTTCTTCGGCCCGACCACGGGGCTGCATGCCAACCGCGGCGAGACGTCGGCCGTGATGGCCATCGATCCCGCACTGGTGGACCTGGACGCGGCGAATGCCGAACTGCCGCCGTTCCCCGAGGTCACCAACCAGGCGCCCGTCCACACCGCATTCTTCTTCTCGTCGCCGGGCTCCGTGTACCGCGCCACCGAGTCCGGCACGTGGGGTGATGCCCGCAAGTCCACGCCCGAGTACGGCGAGCGCTACCTCACCGTCGTGACCGACGCGACGGCCCGTCTCATCGACGACATCGAGCGGACGTTCGCGGCGATGCCGGGGCGCTGACCGCCCAGCGGACGGGAGTCACCGCGTCGCCTGGCCGCCCGCGTCTGTCGAATCCATTCGTTCACGAACATGTTGAACAACGGGTATTGACAGGGGTCGCACGGACGGCGCAGCATCGGCGTCGTCCGCGAGGTCAGCACGAGCAGTGCGTACTCTCAGAGACTTGCTGGCAGTTAGGCGGTCGCGGAGTCAGGTCAATGCGAATGGAGGGCCCGATGTGGCGTCGACTCGCGCTTCTTGGAACTGTGGCACTACTGTCGCTACAGGTTGCGTCCGCGTCGGCGACCTCTTCTGAGCCCGGCGGCGAATCGGTAGACGCTGCCTACGGTGAGAGGACGGATTGTGGGCTGGACGCTCTAGATGGTCTGCAAACGGACATGACCGGGGCGTTGGCGAACCGTGCCGAGGACCTCCAGGCCAAGTACGGAGAGCTTCCTGGCTTGGTTGCAATCCTGTTCGGATCGGATGGCTTCTCGTTCGTGGTGCAGGGCGACGTCGACTCCTGGGCCGCGATCGCCAAGGAGGCAGGCATTCGGGTCTATCAGAGCTGTGTTCCGGAAGATCTGGCGGCAGCTGTCCATGAGTCCGTAGCAGACCAAAACTACGCCAAGGGCGAGTTCGCGATCGCCGGCTATAACGCCTTCACTGACTCGCTCGACGTTGCGACGACCAACGATGGAGCCCGCCTTCGCGACCGAGTTGCCAGTGCTGTCGAGAGGCTTCCTGCAGGTGTCCTTCGCATCTCCAACGCGGAGTCGGGACAGGATGTTCGCTTCGCTGGTCGTCTCGCGGACAGTCCCCCATTCTTTGGCGGAGGCAGGATCATCTCGCAGTTCGGGGACGGGTGCAGTACGGGGTTCTATATCAGTAGCGCCACATATGGCACGACGATGGTCACGGCTGGTCATTGCGCCGGGAACGGGGTGCAGTTTGCCAACGGGAATCTCACGCTCATCGTCGGAACGATGGAGGGGAGTTCCCTTCCGAACCCTGACCTCGGGCTCCTTGACGGTGCGTCCTGCAGCGCCAGGAGCTTCTCTGCCGGCAATACAACGAGCAGCAAGCCAATCACGGAGGACGCGGAGCCAATCACAGGCACGACCTATTGCCAGTTCGGGAGTGTGTCATATCGAAAGTGCGCCTCTTACTCGTCTCTCAACTACCAGATCTGTGACGCATCGGGGTGCACGAGCGGTCTCGCCTTCACCGCCAGGGAATGCAGTAGCCCGCTCGCCGCCGGAGGCGACTCGGGCGGAGGGGTCTTCAGGGAGTACGCGGACGCAACGATCGGCCCGCGCGCAATCGTCGTTGGTGGAGGACAACTTGGCACGGGTAACACGTGCTTCCGGGTTGACCACAGGCGGAACACGATCACGAGCTTCTATAGCGCTGTGGTCTTGGAGTATTGAGGCGGGATGTGTTCGTGGCCAAGCGCTTGGGCAACTTGGTCGTCTGCATGAGCATATTGGCCGGAGGCTGCTCGACGACACCGCCTCCTGCGACGTTGACGCTTCCCGCGACCGACCTCGTCGGCTTCTGCCGTGGTCTTAGCCTTGATGCAACCTTGGTTGGCGACCCAACCGATGAGCGGCTAACGTGGCTGGTGTCACGTAGCACCGGGGCTCGCCGGGACCTAGTCTGGCCGACAGGTTACGTGGCTCGGTTCGTCCCGGAAGTGGAAGTCTTGGACGAGCGGGGGCGAGTCGCATTCCGGGCAGGAGACGCAATCGTGGAAGGCTGTCTCGCTGTGAGAGACAGCAACGGCAATGACGTGCTTCGCATCGCTCCGTGACTGAGCGCGGCTCGTCGCTCGGGGAGGCTCTCTTGATCTCGTCAGATTTGCAGTCCGTCTAGGAAGACTGTAGGGGGCGACCGGAGGATCGATCGTTCCCGTCGCGGCGTCGGCCAGCATCGACGACACGCTGAACTCGAGGATCTCCTCGGCGGCCTCGTGCGCCTCGAGCAAGGCGACCAGGCCCTCGTGCCCGTGCCACTCCCCGCCGTACGGGAGTCGCCCGGCGGCCGGATAGCGGACCTCGACGTCATCCCCGCACAACCCCACGATGGCCTCCACATCGTCGGCGTCGATCGCGGCGTAGAAGCGCTCGACGACCTCGTGGGCGGACCCGTCCGCGTTCATCGCTCGTCGCCGTAGGGGCGCGTGACGATCTCGAGATGTGGCCGTTCGGGTCGTCGAAGTAGGCCCCACGTCCCCCGTCGTGCGTGTTGATCCTGCCCGGATCGCGGTGGGCGGGGTCTGCCCAGAACGCGATCGCCCGTTCGCGGATCCGTCCCATGATCGCGTCGAACGTGGCCTCGTCCACGAGGAAGCAGTAGTGCTGCGGAGTCGGATCGGCTGCGTCGTGGTAGTCGAGGGTCACGCCGTTGGCCAGCGCGACGGCCATGAACGGACCCCAGGGACGGCCGGTTCCAGCCCGAGGATCTCGGTCAGGAAGGTCGCCGCCGCCCGTTTGTCGCGAGCGTGGACGATCGTGTGGTTCAGCTCGATGGACATCGCGGCATCTCCCGCTTCGCGTCCAGCATCCGCGTGGCCGCCAGCAGGACGTGGTCAGGAGCCAGCACGATGATATGCTACCATGTCGCACATGATTCGGATCGGTGTTCGGGAGCTCCGTCGTGATGCGAGCGCCATCCTGCGCCGCGTCGCCGCGGGCGAGACCATCGAGGTGACCGACCGGGGCCGTCCCGTGGCGGTCCTGTCCCAGTCGTCGCCCTCTGGCCTGGACCGGCTGGAGCGTGAGGGCCTGCTTCGGCCGGCGGATGGCGACCTCCTGGCCCTCCGGCCCGTGCGCCTCCCGCCTGGGGCGACGCCGCCGTCGCAGATCGTGGATCAGGGACGCGCGGATTGAGCGCCCGCTACCTCGATAGTTCGGCATTCGTGAAGCTGATCGTGGACGAAGCCGAGTCGGGGGCGCTCCGGCGTCACCTCGCAGCCGGTGACACCCGGTTCGTGTCCTCGGCGCTGCTCCGCACCGAGGCCCTTCGCGCGGTCCGGCACCTGGGGCCCGATGCCCTGGCCGCGACTCGCGATGGCCTGCGGCGCATCGATCTGATCGGGGTCGACGATCGGATCCTGGACGCTGCGGGCGGCCTGGAACCCGGTGTGTTGCGGACGCTCGACGCGATCCACATCGCCACCGCGCTGTCGATGGGTGATGACCTGACCACGATCGTCACGTACGACGAGCGGATGATCGAGGCCTCGCGCCTGCTCGGCCTGGCGACCGAGTCGCCTCGTTAGGCGACCGTAGCTCGGTCCTGCCACGCCCCGGAGCGCATCACGCGCCGAAGGCCGAGCTCCGCGTCCAGTTCGACGAGGTCGGCGCGCTGGCCGGCGGCGAGGCCGCCGCGATCGGTGACGCCGATAAGCGCCAGGGGATTGCGGCTGGCCGCCGCGACGGCCGCGGGCAGGCCGACCCCGGTGGCAACGAGGCGGCGGACCGCTTCGTCCAGGCTGAGCACGGATCCTGCCAGCGTGTTCGTGCCGGCCAGCGTGACCCGGCCGCCCTGGACCTCCACGGCCAGGCCGCCAAGTGAACCCGTGCCGTCGCCCATTCCCGCGAGGGCGATGGCATCGCTGACCAGCACGAGCCGATCGGCCGGCTTGAGCCTGACGATGAGCGGCCACAGGTCGGGATCCACGTGCAGGCCGTCGGCGATGAGCTCGACCCAGGCGTCGTCATCCAGCAGGGCCGCGGCAGCCAGCCCGGGCGACCGGTGATCAAGTCCCGACATCGCATTGAACAGGTGGGTCGTGCCGGTCGCGCCCGCTGCGTAGCCGGACCGGGCCTGGGCCAACGTGGCCGCGGAGTGACCGAGCGACACGGCCACGCCCCGGGCCGCGAACCAGCCGATCAGCTCGACGGCTCCGGGCAGCTCCGGCGCGACGGTGATGAGCCGCAGCCCCTCCACGAGCGCATCCAGGTCGGCATGGCTGACGTCCGCTGGCACGAGCAGATGCGCCGGATCGTGCGCGCCGCGGCGTGCGTCGGCGAGGAACGGGCCCTCGAGGTTGGACCCCAGCGGCGCGGCCCCGTCCGCGGGCGCGTCGGGCAGCCACTCGTGCACCCGGGACGTGAACGCGCTGAGCGCGGTCAGCGGCGCCGACACGGCCGTCGGCAGGAACGAGGTCACGCCATGGCGAAGCAGCGCCCGGGCCATGCCGTCCAGGTCGTCGCGTCCGCCCATCGCGTCGAAGCCGCCGAAGCCATGGACGTGAACATCCACGAAGCCCGGTGCGAGGTACGGCCCGTCCGCGTCCGTCGTCGCCTCCCGGTCGATGTCGACGGCCAGGATCACCCCGTCCTCGACGGTCAGCCGCCCCGCGACCACGCGCTCCTCGAGGACGAGGCGACCGCGCAGGGTCTGGCTCACGGCGTGGAGCGGTCGACGTCGAACCCGACATCGAGGGCATAGCGGGCGCCCGCGTAGCGCGACTCGGTCGCCTCGATCGGCCGGCCGTGGTGGTCGGCGATGACCCGGCGCTCGACGAGGAGCGGGGAGCCGACCGCGACCTCGAGCAGGGCGGCATCGTCGGAGGTTGCCGACTCGGCGACGATCGTGCCGGTCCCCCGACGCAGGGCATGCCCACTCGCGTCGAGGACCTCGTGGAGCGAGCCGTGCTCGAGGTCCGCCGTCAACACCGCTTCCGCGGTCGATCCGATCAGCGTCGCCGTCTCGAGTGCCATCGGCCGGTCGTCGGCGCAGCGCAAGCGGCGCAGGTGGACGACGAGGTCGCCCGTCTGGAGCCCCAGGGCGGCCGCTTCGAATGCCGAGGCCGCCCGGACAGAGCGATCCAGCACCCGGGAACTTGGCACGAGCCCGCGCCGCCGCATCTCCTGGGTGAACGTCATCAATCGATTCGCTCGTCGATGCGCCGACGGCTCTGCGACGAAGCTGCCACGCCCCGGCTCACGGGCGACGAGACCGTCCTCCGCCAGGCGCTGCATCGCGTTCCGCGCGGTCATCCGGCTGACCCCGAACTCGGCACACAGCTCGGCGTCGGACGGGAGCCTCGCTCCAGGGGCCAGCATGGCGATCCGTTCGCGGAGCGCTTGCTCGATCTGCCGGTATTGGGGCTGATACGGCGTGTCGTGGATCACGGCCGCGACCTCGACGCGGCCCCGGCCCCGTCGCGCCGCTCCAGCGCCTCCGCGCCGTGGATCGCGGCCCCGATCGCGCCGGCCCACGTCCCGAGCTCCGCAGTCACGATTTCGACCTCGTCGAGCGACGTCGTGTGGACCCGTCGGCGCAGCTCCTCCTGGATCGGGCCGAGCAGCAGGTCCGCTGCTGCCGAGATGCCGCCTCCGAGCACGACGCGGTCCGGCGTGATGGCGGAGACCATGTTGGCGATGCCGATCCCGAGATAGCGGCCTACGCGCTGGAGGCCCTCGCTGGCGCGCACATCGCCGGCACGGGCTCGCGCGACCGCTTCTTCCGCGGTGGCGGTCCCGCATGCCTCAGCGATCCGATCGGCTCGTGCGTAGGCCTCCAGGCAGCCGTTGTTGCCGCAGTTGCAGGAAGGGCCGTCCGGGTCCAGGGTCTGGTGGCCCATCTCGCCGGCCGTGCCGTCGTGGCCCTGGTGCACTCGGCCGTCGATGGCGATCACGCCGCCGACGCCCGTGCCGAGGGTCAGCCCGATCATCGATGACGCGCCGCGGCCAGCCCCGATCCGAAGCTCGGCCAGTCCGAAGGCACGCGCGTCGTTGATCAGCGCGACCGGCAGGCCGAGGGCGTCACCCACGGGTCCCGCGACGGGCCGGCCGGCCCACGGGCCCGCGACATTGACCAGGAAGCGCGTGGTCCCGGCCACGGCGTCATACAGGCCGGGGACACCGATCCCGACCGACGAGACGCCCGGGTTCCGCGCGACGGCTGCGGCACCGACCTCGGCAAGGCGCGGGACGATGACATCGGGGCCGCCGGAAGGGGTCGAAACCTGGTCGCGGTCGAGCGTCCGCCACGTGTCACCGGCGTGCTCGACGACGGCCCATTTGATGTTCGTGCCGCCGAGGTCCAGGCCCAGATGTCGGCGGCCGGGCGGACTGCCAGACACGGTGATCAGGAGTCGCCGGTGACCCGGGTGTAGGCGGCCGCAACGACCACGATGATCGAGCCGAACAACACCTGGCGCACAGCCTCGGGATAGCCGAGCGACGAGAGCAGCGAACTCAGGACGGTCAGGATGAGGGCGCCGACGATCGTTCCCGAATAGCCGCCGCGACCACCAAGGATCGAGGTGCCGCCGATGACCGCGGCCGCGACCGACGGGAGCACGTAGCTGTCGGCGAGGGTCACGCTGGCCACGTTCGTCAGCCCGGTGATGAGGAACCCGGCGATGGCGGCGAGCATGGCCGAGATGACGTACAGGACGACGAGGACCTGCCATCCGCGGGCGCCCGACAGACGCGCGGCGATCGGGTTGTCGCCGACGGCGTACAGGAGCCGGCCGTAGCCCGTCCGCCGCAGGCCCAGCAGGATCGCGGCCGCGACGGGGATGAAGACGACGAGGCTCAGCGGCACGAACTGGAGGATGCCCAGCGGGATCACATCGGCGAAGGTCCCGACGCCGAGCGTCCGCAGCCCAGGCGCCACGCCGACCCCGGTCTGGACCATGGCGATCTGCCACACGTTGGCAAGGCCCAACACGACGAGGCCCATGCCCAGGGTCACGATCAGTGGGTGGACCCGGAAGATCCCCACACCGATCCCGGACAGGAACCCGGCGAACGCCGCGATCGCCAGGGCGACCACGATCGCCACGACGAGTCCCTGGTCGCCCACGAGCGTCGCGACGACGAAGCCGGCCATCGACGCAACGGCCCCGACCGACAGGTCGATCCCGCCAGTGAGCATCGTGAGGGTCTGGCAGCCGGCGATGATCGCGAGTGGGACGGCCGTCCGCATGATCGTGCTCGCCCACGCCGGGCTGACGATCCCCGAACGGGCCAGCTCGCTGATGACGACAAGCACCGCGAGCAGGCCCAGGAGCGGCACGAGCGGCCGATCCCGGAACATGCGACGCCAGGTCGCGAGGCTGAGCCAGCCGTTCGTGGCGCTTGGGGTGGCGGCGACACCGCTCATGCGCGGGACCTCCGGATCTGGATGAGGCTGCCGACCATGACCACGACGATCAGGATGACCCCCTGGAGCACGGTCGCGAGGTTGGTGTTCACGTTGAGGAAGGTCATGTCGGTCCGGATCAGCTGGAGGATGACGACCGCCACGATCGGACCGAACAGGCCGCCGCGGCCCCCGGCCAGGCTGACCCCACCGAGCACGACCGCTGCGACGCTGAGCAGGGTGTACGGTCCCGGGACCGGAGTGCCGATCCCCGTGTTGGCCGTCAGGCTCAGGCCGCCCAGCGCCGCGAACAGGCCCATCAGCATGTACGCCGCCAATCGTGTCCGGCCCACCGAAACGCCGCTGCGGAACGCGGCCAGACGGTCGCTGCCGATGGCGTACAGCGACAGGCCGATGCGCGATCCGCGCAGCGGGAGCCAGATGACGGCGACCACGACGATCAGGACGACGGCCGCACGGGGGATGAACGGGGTGATGAACGGGCCGCTGACAAGACCCTTCAGCCATGTCGCCGCCCCGCCGCCGGGTGTATTCAGCACGAGCAGCGCGGCGCCCGCCCAGACGAACGACATCGCCAGGGTCACGACGATATCCGGGACCCGGGTGATCACGACCAGCGCGCCGTTGACGGCGCCGAGCAGCAGTCCGAGCAAGAGCACGCCGATCACGACGACCACGCTGAACTCTTCCGTCTGGCCCTTCATCAGCGTGGCGGACGCGACGCTCGTGAGCGCCATCAGGGAGCCGATCGACAGGTCGATCCCGCCGGACATGACCACGATCGCCTGTGCGGCGGCGGCCAGGGCCAGCGGCAGCACGGAGATCGCGAGGCCCTGGATCCCGGGGATGCCGTAGTTGGGCTGGATCAGTTTGGTGAAGACAAGGAGCGCGGCGAGGACACCGAGCAGCCCCAGCGCCCAGTTGTTCCGCCGCGCCCAGGCGGACAGCACCGGGCGGGGTTGCCGCCGGAGTTCCCGGATCGAGCCGGTCAGCGCGGTCATGGCGTACCCACCGCAGCAGTCGGGCGGTCACCGGGCTCGCTGGCCTCGCCTTCCGGGGGCAGGTCATACGCCGCCCGGAGGAGGGCTGGCTCGTCAGCGTCAGCCACGTCGATCTCCGAGACGTTACGACCGCCAAAGATCACGATCACGCGATCGCACACGAGCTGGATCTCCTTCAGCTCGGACGTATAGAACAGGACGGCCGCGCCGGCATCGGCGAGATCCCGCAGCAGGCGGTAGATCTGTGCCTTGGTCCGGATGTCGATCCCGCGGGTCGGGTCGAAGCACAGCATCGTGCGCACGCCGCCGGCGACCCAGCGGGCGATCGTGACCTTCTGCTGATTGCCGCCGGACAGGCGCCGGACCTCGCTCGCGGCCCTGGTATCGATCTGGAGCTTCTCGATCCCGGCGTCCACCTTGCGGCGCTCGTCACCGACATCGATGGGCCCCCACGCGCGCAGGCGCGTCGAGAACGGCAGGGCGATGTTCTCGCGGACCGAGCGCTGCATCAGGAGCGCCTCGGCGCGGTCGGCCGGCACGTAGACCACGCCGGCCCGGATCGCGTCAGCCGGGTGGCCGAACGCCACCGGCTTTCCGTCCACGAGGAGTTCGCCCGCGGTCGGGCGGCTGGAGCCGGCGAGCACGTCGAACAACTCGTCCTGCCCCTGGCCCTCGAGCGCCACGACCCCGAGGACCTCGCCGGCGTGCAGCTCGAACGACACGTCGCGGAGCTTGTGCCCGACCTGCAGGCTCCGTGCGGCGAGACGCGGCGTGGCATCGGCCGGCCGCTGCGCCCTGGCGGCACGGTCGTGCGTCCGCCGCGACATGTCCTCCGCCATCTCGCCGAGCATCAGTTCGACGATCCGCTCCTCTGCGCCGTCGTCCACGTCCACGACGCCGACGGTCTCGCCCTCACGCAGGACGGTCGCCCGGTCGCACACGGCGGCGATCTCGATCATCCGATGGGAGATGAAGATGACCGACCGATCGGCGCCACGGTGGCTGTCGACCACGGCCAGGACGCGCTCGGTCAGGTTGGCGGGCAGGGCGGCCGTCATCTCGTCCAGCAGCAGCAGGTCGGGCTCGATGGCGAGCGCCCGTGCGAGGTCGATGATCCGCAGTGTGGCCAGCGGGATGTGGCGGGCCTGTTCGGCCAGATCCAGGTCGCCGATGCCGAGTTCCGAGAGCCAGTGGCGGAAGGGCTCGACCGGGGTCTCGGTCAGACGCAGGTTGGCCCGGATGTCGAGGTCCGGGATCAAGGCCGGTTCCTGATAGACGGAGACCACGCCGCCGCGGCGCGCCTCGGCCGGGGAGTGGGCGGTCCGTTCACGACCGCGGATGAAGATCTGCCCCGCATCAGGGCGGATCGCCCCGGTCAGGATCTTGACGAGGGTGCTCTTGCCGGCACCGTTGGCGCCCATCAGGGCGTGGACCTCGCCGGGTCGGACCTCGAGGGACGCTGAGCGCAGCGCGACGACGGCGCCGTACGACTTGGCGACGCCGGTGGCCTGGAGCAGGAGTTCTGGGTTGGCCGTCATCGGTCCCTGGATGAGGTTCGAGGGGGCCTGGGTAAGTTCGCGGGGGACGACGGTTGCCCGTCGCCCCCCGCGTGATGGTCTGGAGGGTTACTCCTCGCCGGGGCCCTTGCAGGCCACGGCCTGCTCGGGGGTGTACGTGGTGTAGCCGGCGATCTGCAGACCGAGCGGCCAGTTGGGATCGAGCCCGTCGACCTGCCACGATGCGAGGAGGGCCTTGCCTTCGTCGCTCGTGTTGTCGGCGGCGACCGGATCCAGGAGGACGGTGTTGGGCCGATCACCGGCCGTCGTCACCGTCTCGCCCGCGAGGAGCTTCAGGGCCAGGGCCACGCCCGCGCCGCCGACGGCGGCGGTGTTGGTGACGGCCACACCCTTGAGGTCCGGATAGCCGGTCGGATCGAGCAGCTGCGCGACGAACCCGCCGAGGTCCGCGCCGACGATCGGCACGAACGGCTTGTTGGCGGCCTTGATCGCGTCAACGACGACGGAGTCGATACCCGAGGTCCAGATGCCGTCGATCTCGTCGTACTGGCCGCTGGCGATGAAGTCGTTGATCAGCTGCGTGCCCTGGACCGGATCCCATCCGGTGTGGACGCCGTCAGCCGTCGGCACCACCTTGATGCCCGGGAAGTTCGCCAGCGCGTTCTTGAACCCGATGTCGCGGTCGCTGTCGGCCGGATGGCCGGCGATGCCGCGCATGTAATAGACGGTGCCTTCGCCGCCGAGCTCCTCGAACAGCCACGTGGCGCCGAGCTCCGCGTACTTGATCTGGTTGTTGTAGAGGTTGTAGGTGTCAGGGTCGGTCACGTAGGCGTCGACCGAGACGGTCACGATGCCCGCGGCCTTCGCCTCGGCGAGCGCCGGGTTGAGGGCATCGGGGTCATTCGGATTGAAGACGATGGCGCCGACGCCCTTGGCGATCAGGTCGCGGATGTCCTGCAGCTGGCCGGCCGCATCGGTGTTCCGATGGATGGTCGTCAGCTCTTTGACCTTGCCCGATGCCAGGGCTTCGGCCTTGGCGGTGCAGACCTGCTCCTCGCGGAAGCCGTTGCCGACGCCGCCGCCGTTCGAATAGCCGATCGAGGCCTCGCTTGACCCCGAACCGCCGCTGCATGCGGTCGCGAACAGCGCGATCGCTGCGAGGACCGCGAGCCCCTTGGCCCGGGTCGTGGTGCTGTTGGTCACGTGTACTCCTCCTGGGATCGATGGCGTGCCATTCGGCCGCGCCTTGACATGACAGAGCCCCGGTGTCCGGGGTGCTTGCTACGCATCAGGTCGGGTTCACCTCCTGGCGCGGGCTCGAGCCTTCTTCGTCCGTCCCGCGCATGATGGCACGGGCGATCCTTCGCGCGTGCTCCCGGTAGGCGTCGTCGAAGAGTTCCCGCGAGCGTTCGACGCCAACGACCGACGCTCGGGTGATGGCCGGTGGCATGGCTCCGCGCGAGGCGAGGAGCTCGGCCGTCCGGACCTTGATGCAGTTGACGATGGCCACCGCGGTGACCGTGGAGCCGGGCCCGATGGGCGATTCGACCCCTTCGATGTCGATGAGGGCATCGGCATGCGGCGTGCACAGGTCGATGACCAGGTCGGCCTCGTCGAGCAGGCGGCTGCCGACCAGCGGATCGATGTCGGAGGACATCGACTGCTCGATCGAGGTGACCGCGATGACCTTGAGACCGCGCCGTCGTGCGCCGCGCGCGACCTCGACCGGGACGGCCGTCGTGCCACCGGCGGAGAAGACGATCATCACGTCGACCGGCGTGAACGAGAAGTTATCGAGGATGACCTCGGCGAGGCCGGGCACCCGCTCGATGAACATGGCCTGGCGCTGCCCGTTGGCCCCGACCACCTGGGTATGGAACGTCATCGACAGCTCCACCAGGGGATTGAACCCGGGATACGACCCATAGCGCGGGAACATCTCCTCGACGGGGATGCGCGAATGGCCGGTCCCGAACAGGTGGACCAGGCCGTCGCCGGCGATCGCGTCGGCGCACCACTGGCTGGCCTGCTCGAGGGCGTCCGCCTGGGTCTCCGCCAGCCGAGTCAGGCGATCTTCGGCCGCCGTCAGCCAGGTGAGGACCGCGGGACGAGCGGGGGCCATCGGGGTCATCAGTAGCCGCCCTCGCTCGCGCCGCTGGTGGCAACGACGGGTGCCTGGCCGGCCTTGCGTGCGCGGAAGTCGTCGATGATGGCGGCCGTGGCAGTGGCGCCGATGCGGGTCGTGCCCAGGGCCATGACCTCGAGCAGTGCGTCGAGCGTCCGGACGCCGCCCGCGGCCTTGACCTGGACGTGCGCCGACGTATTGGCGCGCATCAGGCGCAGGTCGTCGTGGGTGGCGCCGCTCGGGGCGAAGCCGGTGGACGTCTTGACGAACTCCGCGCCGGCCGCCTCGGTCAGGTGGCAGGCCCGGATCTTCTCGTCATCGGTCAGGTAGGCGTTCTCGAAGATGACCTTGACGATGGCATGGCCGGCATGCGCAGCCTCGACCACGGCGGCGATGTCCGCCTGGACCTCGGCGTCGCGGCCGGACTTGAGGGCACCGATCGGCAGGACCATGTCGATCTCGGAGGCGCCGTCGGCGATGGCCTGCCGCGTCTCGGCGACCTTCGTCTCGGTCGTCGCGTAGCCGTGTGGGAAGCCGACGACCGTGCCGACCTTGACGTCCGTGCCGGCGAGGATCGCGGCGGCCCGGCGCACGTGGACGGGCGGCACGCACACGCTGGCGACGTCGTAGCGGGCGGCCAGCCGGCAGCCCTCCTCGACGAACGCATCGTCGAGCTCTGGGCGCAGCAGCGAATGATCGATGGTCTTGGCGATGTCGCGTTCGGTCAGGCTGTCGACGTCGATAGGGGTCACGTGCTCTCCGGGTTCAATGGCAGAAGGGGCGAAGGACGTCGCGGGCGATGAGGAACCCCTGCTTGACCTTCTCGTCGGTGCCCTCGAAGCGACGATCTTCGTGCTCGATGATGCAGTCGCCCTCGTAGCCCTGGCGATACAGCTCGCTGTGCACGACCGACCAATCCACCTCGCCCAGCCCTGGGATGCGCGGGATCTGCCAGCCCATGCCCATGGAGAAGATGCCGCGCTCGTACAGGCCGTCGCGGTCGATCATCAGGTCCTTCGCCTGGTAGTGCAGGACGTGTGGACCGAATTCCTTCAGAAAGCGCCGGACGTCGATCATCTGGAGGATCAGGTGGCTCGGGTCGAAGTTGAGGCCGATCGTGTCGCCCCACTGCTCCAGGATCCGCCGCCACTGGCGCGGGGTGGTGGCGATGTTGTTGCCGCCCGGCCACTCGTCGTACGAGAACAGCATCGGGCAGTTCTCGAGCGTGATCATCCGGCCGTGGTCCTTGGCGTACGCGACGATGTCGGGCCAGACCTTGAGGGCTTCCGCCCAGTTGTCGTCGAGGTGCCTGGCTCCATCGCCGCCCATGAACGTATTGACCAGCGCGACATCCATCTTTTCGGCCGCGTCGATGACGTTCTTGAGGTGGTCGATGACGGTGGCGCGATGCTCCGGGTCCGGATGCAGCGGGTTGGGATAGAAGCCCAGTCCGGAGATGGTCAGCCCCTTGGCCTCGATCTCGGAGCGGATGTCCGTCGCCTGGCTGGCCGACAGGTTCGCCACATCGATGTGGCTCGTGCCGGCATAGCGGCGGGTGGGGCCCGTGGCCTGCGGCCAGCAGGCGATCTCCAGGACTTCGAAGCCCGTGTCGGCGGCCCAGTCGGCGACCTCCATGAGCGGGGTCTCCGGGAATGGCGCGGTCAGGAAGCCGAGTCTCATCGGGGCGTCTCCGTCATCACGGGCTGGTGGGGCAGGGGGGCGGACCGGACGACGTCCACCCAGCGGCCCTCGCGGGCACTCCGGGCGATGGCCTCGCCGACGAGCATCTCATCGTGGCCGTCGGCGAACGTCGGGTAGCGCGGCTCCGCGCTCGGGGACCCGGCGACGACGTCCGTGTAGACCGTACGGAAATGGGCCCCGAACGTGTCGAAGAAGCCCTCGACGTGCCCGGCGGGCAGGGCGGCGGCGGCCTGGCCGCGCTCCGACATGAGCGCCGGGTTCTTGAGCAGGATCTCGTTCGCGCGCTCGCGATGCCCGAACCAGATCTGGTCGGGGTTCTCCGAGTCCCAGGCGATGGACGACTCGGCGCCATCGATCTCGTACTGGAGCGAGTTCTTGCGTCCCGCGCTGATCTGGCTGATCGAGACAGAGCCGCGGGCGCCGCCCTCGAAACGGAGCAGGATCAGGGCCGCGTCCTCGGTCGCGATCTCGCGCTGGACCGTGTCCGCGGCCCGGGCCGTGCTGAACGTCTCGACCGGCCCGGTCGGCTCCTGGCGGGTATCGATGAACGTGGCCAGCTCGGCCATCACGGCCGTGATCCGGCGACCGGTCACGAACGTCATGAGGTCCATCCAGTGCGAGCCGATGTCGCCGACGGCACGCAGGGTGCCGCCGCGGCCCGGCTCGAGGCGCCAGTTCCAGTCGCTGGCGAGGAGGAGCCAGTCCTGGAAATAGCGCCCCGTGACCAGCCGGACATCGCCCAGGGCACCGGCCGCAACCGTGTCGCGGGCGTGCTGATTGAGCGGGTAGAAGCGGATGTTGAAGTTCGTGGCGTTGACCAGCCCGGTTTCCGCGGCCAGCGCCACGAGCTCCGTCGACTCGGCCGCAGTCATGGCCAGCGGCTTCTCGCACACGACGTGCTTGCCGGCGCGCAGGGTGGCAGCCGCCTGGGACACGTGCAGGTCGTTCGGGGATGTCACGTGGACCACGTGGACGCGGTCGTCGGCGAGGAGGTCGTCGAGATCGTCATACGCGCGTGGGACGCCGAGCGCCTCGGCCCGCGCGGCGCCACGCTCCGGCGTGCTACCCAGCACGCCATGCACCTGCACGCCGATGCGGCGCAGGGCTTCAACGTGGACGGTCCCGATGAAGCCGGTGCCAATGACGGCGGCGCCGACGGACGACAGTGCTGGCATGGGTGGGGGCACCTGTATAGACAGTCTAGATGACCAACGTCCATCGTACCGGCCACGTTCGGTACCGGTCAAGACCCCGGGGTCCTCAGGGGCCGGCAGCCGCCTCGTCCGCGATGACGCGCAAGCAAGGGTGTTCGCGCAGGAGCGTGGCCGGCACGTCCGGCGTGACCGGGCCGTCCAGGGCTGCCGCGAGGATCGCCCGCTTGTGCGTCCCCGTCGCCAGCAACCAGATCTCACGAGCCGCCATGATCCCGGCCAGCCCGAGTGTCACGCCATGAGTCGGCGCCGGATCGGCGCCATGGCCGAGCGCCGCCTCGCGCGTTGACGCGGCCAGCTCGACGACGCGGGTCGGCGCGTCCGGCGCCGAGCCGGGTTCGTTCATGCCGACGTGTCCGTTCGCGCCGAGCCCAAGGACGACGAGGTCGAGGCCGCCGGCCGCGGCGATCGCGGCATCGAAGGCCGTGCACGCGCCCTTCGGATCGTTCCCGTCCACGTCGAACGTCACGAACCGGGGCGGAGGATCGAGCCGATCGACGACCTCGCGCCGCAGCACGGCATCACAGCGCGCGGCATGACCCCTCGGTAGGCCGAGGTATTCGTCCAGCAGGACGACCGTCGCGCCCGCGACGGTCACAGCGCGCCGCGCCAGCTCCCCCTGGAGCGCCTCGTACACGGGCAGCGGCGTGGAGCCCGTGGGCAGGCACACCACGAGCGGCGGCAGCGCCACCAGCCGTTCGGCCAGGCGTGCCGCGACGGCCGCGCCGAACGATGCGGCCGGCACGACCTCCACCAGCGGGACGGGGGTCACTCGCCGGCGACGACCCGGTCGGTGTAATCGCCGCTCGCCTCGTCCTTGAGGATGAGCTTGTGCCGCCCGTCGGGCAGGATCTCGCGCTTGATCACGGTCATGCCCTCGAAGTGCTCGGGTCGCTTGGCGATGCGCGGCGTCGATCCGCCGCGCCATTCGAGGTCGATCGGCTCCCAGGCTCGGGTTTCGGCAGAGCGGTAGCAGGCGTCCATGACGGCGTTCACCACGTACCCGTCGTAGAACGTCTCCCTCGGCGCGACCCCCGCGTCGAGCGAACGGAACATGTCGCTGAACATGTCGACGTAGCCGAGTTCGGAGACCTCGTCGCCGACCGGGAACAGCCAGCCGGCACTCGTCTCCGCCTTTTCGGCCACGTACCCATCGCCTGCTCCGCCGGCTGTGAACATCTCGAATCCGGTCCGCAGGAAGTGGTTGAGCCAGATCGTGCCGTGCGTGCCCGCGACCTCGTCGCGCAGATCCATCCCGCCACGGAACGTCCAGCTGACCTCGAACTGGCCGATCGCGCCGGACTCGAAGCGGATGAGGGCGATCGCGTTGTCCTCGTCGGCGATGGGGTGGACGAGCGTGTCCGTGTGGCACATGACCTCGACCGGTCGGTTTCCCTTACCCACGAAGTTGCGGATGATCTCGATGCAGTGGCAGCCGAGGTCGATGATCGCGCCCCCGCCGGTCAGGCGTCCGTCCCAGAACCACGCGCTGTGGGGACCCGGATGCGTCTCACGCGAGCGGACCCAGGTGACGTCGCCGATCGCCCCGGCCTCGGCGGCCGCGATCGCCTTGAGGGTCTTGGGCGTGTAGCACAGGTCTTCGAGATAGCCGGCGAACACGCCCGCGTCCTCGACCATGGCCAGCATCCGACGCGCCTCCTCGGCGGTCCGGCCGAGGGGCTTCGTGCAGAGCACGGCCTTGCCAGCATCTGCCACGAGCCGGATCGCATCCTCGTGCAGATAGTTGGGCAACGCGACGATCACGACGTCCGTGTCCGGGTGGCGCACCGCGGCCGCCAGGTCCGTCGTGGACTCCGGGATGCTCCAGCGCTCCTTGAACGCCGCGCCGCGAGCCTCGCTGCGCGAGTACACGACCTGGACCTGGTCCCGGCCCCGTTGGCCGTGGAGCGTATTCGTATAGAAGTCGCCGATCAGCCCGGTACCGAGCATCGAGATCCGGTGGCCGTCCATGGTTCCTCCTGCATCGCGCTCGTTGACGCCGCGCCGTTGGCCCATGGTGGCATGCCCCGGGTCGGCGTTGCAGGACGGTCATTGACGCCGCCGCGCGAACGGGTCTATGCTGCGGGTATCCCGACCGGTCCCGCGCTGCGGCAGCGATTCCGCGCACGCGCTCGACCCGTCCGGACCCTCCAGAACGTCCCGGTCGCCCGGCCACCTCGGCCGACCTATACCGGACGCGCTTCCCCTTCACCCGTACCAGGTGACCCGTACCAGATGCCCGGACCCGGCCCCGACCAGCGCAACCAGAGCGCCCGCAACCGACGACCCCGCCGTCGCACACAGGGTGGCGCCTATCGGGCCCCCGTCTCCGAATTCGAGGAGCAGCAGGAGATCGAGGCCGCGCGCGAGCGCAATGACCTCGACGTCTCCGATCTCCGCGAGATGAGCGTCGCGGAGCTCCGGCGGATCGGCCGCGATCTCGAGCTGGAGACCGGCTCCGGTGATCGCAAGGACGATCTCGTCGAAGGCATCCTCCAGCGCCAGACGGAGCGCGCCGGCCACGACTACGCGACCGGCATCCTCGACATCGTCGACGAGGGCTTCGGCTTCATGCGTCGGCACGGCCTGCTGCCCAGCTCGGAGGACGTCTACGTCAGCTCCAGCCAGGTGCGCCGATTCGGCCTGCGCGTCGGCGACCGCATCTCCGGTGCGGTCCGCGCCCCGCACGAGGCAGAGAAGTACTGGGGCATGCTCCGGGTCGACGCCGTCAACGGCGTGGATACCGAGACAGCGCGGCAGCGCCCGGTCTTCGGCGACCTGACCCCCGTCCATCCGGACGTCCTGATCAACCTTGAGACGGACCCCAAGAACCTCAGCCAGCGCCTGATCAATCTCGTCAACCCGATCGGCAAAGGACAGCGCGCGCTCATCGTGAGCCCGCCCAAGGCCGGCAAGACGATGCTGCTCAAGCAGATCGCCAATGGCGTCAGCGCCAACTACCCGGACATCCTCCTGATGGTTGCGCTCATCGGTGAGCGCCCCGAGGAAGTCACGGACATGCGTCGCAGCGTCAAGGGCGAGGTCATCTCCTCGACCTTCGACGAGCCGACGGAGAACCACACCCACGTCGCCGAGATGGCCCTGGAGATCGCTAAGCGCCAGGTCGAGACGGGTCGTGACGTGGTCATCCTGCTCGACTCGATCACGCGCCTCGCGCGCGCCTACAACCTGGCCTTGCCGCCGAGCGGCCGGACACTGTCCGGTGGTCTCGATCCCATCGCGCTCTATCCGCCGAAGCGCTTCTTCGGCGCCGCGCGGAATATCGAGGAGGGCGGGTCCCTGACGATCATCGGGACGTGCCTCGTCGACACCGGCTCGCGCATGGACGATGTCATCTACGAGGAGTTCAAGGGCACCGGCAACTCGGAGCTCATCCTCGATCGCAAGCTCGCCGAGAAGCGGATCTACCCATCCATCGATGTGCAGCGCTCCGGCACCCGCCGCGAGGAGCTGCTGCTGGAGGAAGGCACCCTCAAGATGGTCTGGACGATGCGTCGGATGCTGTCCGCCGTGGGTGCCAACGAGGGCATCGAGATCCTGCTCAACCGCCTGTCCAAGACGCAGTCGAACGCGGAATTCCTCGCGTCGCTCACGAAGAACCTCGACTCGTAACGATCGCGCGGGCACCGATCCCGCCGTGGGGCCGACCCGGCGGATGGGACGTTTGCCCCTTTTGTTACGAGCGTGTTACTTTGGGGCTCGATGTCGTAAGCCCGTCAGGACGGCGGGCGCGGCCGCGCAGTAGAGAGACCCCCAGCTCGATACCGCGACCCCGGACGGTCCCCTCTCAGTCCCCATCCCGCGCGACCCCATCGCGCACGGACCGTCCTCACGCCAGGAGATCGTATTGCTGAACCCGTCGGTCGGTGTCCAGCGCGTCCTCGGACGGCTGCGTCGACCCCCGAGTCCCGAGTCCCGAGCCGATACCGCTTCCCTCACCCAGGATCGGAGCCTCGCCGCAGCGCGCCACATCCGCGCGCGCGCCGGCACCGCCCCCTCGCTGAGCGTGCAGCGACGACGTCCCGCCCGCGTCCGCCAGACCCTGTCGACCTTGACGCGCGCCCGCACCCTTCAAGCCATCGGCCATGATCGCGCGGTCGCGCTCGTCGTCGCCGGGATCGTGCTCGGCGCATCCGTCCTGAGTTTCGGGCCGGCGAGTGCCGCGGCCACCGGTGACACGGGCGGCCCCAGCGGCCCCGGTGACGCCACCCGGATCGCGGTCGGTGGTGGATCCCTGGACAGCGGATCGGTGACCGCGGCGTATCCCGAGGTCGTCGTCGAACGAGCTCCGAACGTCAACGCCGCCGCGGGCGCGGAAGCCGCGGCAGGAGCGGACAGCGCCTCGGCCATGGCCGTCGAAGGCCCATTCCTCGCAGACGGCACCCTGCTGAAGCCGGTCGCCGTGAATACCACGGTCGCCGATGGCAGCGACCTCGTGAAGACCTACACGGTCAAGTCCGGCGACACGTTGTCGGGCATCGCCAAGCAGTTCGGTGTCTCCACGATGTCGGTCTGGTGGGCGAATGACCTGGACAACAAGGCGGACCTCAAGCAGGGTCAGGAGTTGCGCATCCCGCCGGTCAGCGGACTGATCGTCGAGGTCAAGGCGACCGATACCCTCGACTCGCTGGCGACCCGCTATGACGTGGAGCCCGCCGACATCATCGAACTCAACGGGCTGCAGGACTCGAACCTGGTCGTCGGCCAGGTCCTCGTCGTCGCCGGCGCACGCGGCAAGCCCATCGCGACACCCAAGCCGACCCCGCGCCCGGCGACCAGCTCAGGCGGCTCGAGTTCGGGCGGCTCCAGCGGCGGCTCGACCCGCCCGCCCAAGAATTACTCCGGTGGCACGTTCACGTGGCCGGCCCCAGGCGGCACGATCAGCCAGTACTACCACTACGGCCACTACGGCCTGGACATCGACGGCGACACGGGTGATCCCATCGTCGCGGCCGCAGGGGGCACGGTGACCTTCGCCGGCTGGAAGAACAACGGCGGCGGCTACCAGGTCTGGATCTCCCACGGCTCCGGGCTGTACACGACGTACAACCACATGTCGAGCGTTGCCGTCGGCGTCGGCCAGTCCGTGTCGAGGGGTCAGCGCGTCGGCCGGATGGGCGCGACGGGGTATGTGACCGGCTCCCACCTCCACTTCGAGGTCTGGAAGGGCCCGATCTGGAACGGCGGCTCGCGCGTCAACCCGTTGGGATACCTCTAGGACCGTTCGGTCCTGCGCGGCGCCCCGAGTGGGGCGCGCGTCGTCCCGTGCGAGAATGCCCGCGATGTTCCTCGACCGCGTCAAGATCTGGGTCCAGGCCGGCGCGGGCGGTGACGGTGCCGCCACCTTCCGCCAGGAGGCGCATGTCCCGCGCGGCGGTCCGGACGGCGGCGATGGCGGTCGCGGTGGGTCGATCCTCATGCGCGTGATGCCCGGTCAGACGACGCTGCGCGACTTCCGCTACCGACACCACTTCAAGGCGACCCGCGGCGGGGGCGGCAGCGGTGCGCGCCGCAAGGGCAAGGCCGGGGACGACACGATCCTGGAGGTCCCGCCGGGGACCGCCGTGTTCGACGACGCGTCGGGCGCGCTCCTCGCCGATCTCGTGGCGGTCGGCCAGGAGGCCGTCATCGCCAAAGGGGGTCGCGGCGGTCTCGGCAACACGCACTTCAAGTCACCGACCCACCAGGCACCCAAGCACGCCCAGAAGGGCGAGCCGGGCGCGGAGCACTGGCTGCGACTGGAACTCCGACTCATCGCCGACATCGGCCTGGTCGGGATGCCGAATGCCGGCAAGTCCACGCTGCTCGCAGCGGTCACGGCCGCCGATCCGAAGATCGCCGACTACCCGTTCACGACGCTCGAGCCCAACCTGGGCGTCATGGAGCTGGGTGAGGACGATGAGCGCCGCCCGACGATCGCCGACGTGCCGGGCTTGATCGAGGGTGCCTCGAGCGGAGCGGGCCTGGGACACGCCTTCCTGCGCCACGTGGAACGGACCCGGATCCTGGTCCACGTCGTCGATGGCGCGGGGCGCGACGCCGAGTGGGCCTACGACGTCATCCGCGAGGAGCTGCGGGCCCACGATCCCGCGCTCCTCGACAAGCCGATGCTCATCGTCTTCAACAAGCTGGACCTGCCCGCCGCGGCGGAGGCATGGCCCGCCTTCCAGGCCGCTCGCCAGCGCGAGGGCGTGCCGGTCATCGGCATCGCCGCCGCTGACGGGGAGGGGCTGGACACGTTCCGTGCCCGGATCGTCGAGCTCCTGCCAAGCCTCGAGGAACTCGCCGAACCGCCGGATCCGTCCGGCGTCGTCGTCCACCGGATCGAGGCCATGACCGACGGCTTCCGTATCGAGCGCGAGACGGACGGGGCGTACCGGGTCCTCGGCAAGCGCATCGAACGCGTCGCCAACCAGACCAATTTCGACGTGGAGGAATCGTCTGAGCGATTCCAGCGCGACCTGCGGCGCCTGGGCATCGATGCCGAGCTGCGCCGCGCCGGGGTCAAGGCCGGCGACCTGGTGCGCATCGGCGGAGCGGAGCTCGAGTGGGAGTACGACGCCTGGGAGGACCGGTGACGCCAGACCTCCGCGGAGCCCTCGGGATCTTCGGCGGGACGTTCGATCCCATCCACGTCGCCCACCTGGCGGTGGCAGAAGGGGCACGCGATGATCTTGGGCTGCGCCAGATCCTGTTCATGCCCGCCGCCCACCCGCCGCACAAGGCCGACCGGCTGATCAGCCCCGCGGCGGACCGGCTGGCCATGGTCCGCACCGCGATCGCCGGCAACGATGCCTTCGAAGTCAGCACCATCGAGCTCGAGCGGGAGGGCCCGTCGTACACCATCGATACCCTTCGGGAGCTCGCGACGTACGAAGGCCCGGATGGCCACCTCGCGCTGATCCTGTCCGCTGAGTCCTTCGCCGACTTCCCGACCTGGCTCGAGCCCGCGGCGATCCTGGCCATGGCGACGCTGGTGGTCGTGCCGCGCGACGGGTATCCGGACGCGGATCCGGCCGCGCTCGTGGCGGCCATCCCGGGCGTCGAGGACCCGCGGGTCATCGTCCTTGACGGTCCGCGCATGCAGCTGTCCGCGTCGGAGTTGCGGGCTCGGGCGAAGAGCGGCCGCTCGCTGCGCTACCTCGTCCCGGATGCGGTCGCGACGTATATCGGCGACCATGCCCTGTACCACGACGTTCGAAGGGACACAGCACGTTGACCGAATCCATCCAGCACACCGAGAGCAGCGCCCCGGATGCCGACAGCAGCATGCCGAATCCGGACGGGCTTCCCCGCCGCGAAGGGCCCGCGCCCGCGGTCGACCGCGTCGCGCTCGAGCTCGCCCGCCGCATCGTCGAACTGGCCGAGGACAAGAAGGCCGCCGACATCGTGCTGCTCGAGCTCGCGCCGATCACGTCCCTGACCGACTACTTCGTCATCTGCTCGGGCGGATCGGAGCGCCAGCTCGATGCGATCGCCGACGGCATCATCTCGACCCTGCGCGATGAGAAGATCAAGCCGATCGGACGCGAAGGCACCCCGGCGTCGCACTGGGTCCTGGTCGACTATGGCTCGGTCATCGTCCACATCTTCACCCCGCCGGAGCGCGAGTACTACGGCCTGGAGAAGCACTGGTCTGAGGCGAAGACGATCCTCGCCGTCCAGTAGCAGCGTCCCTCCGGAGTTCGTCGCGAGTCGGCGGCGGTACGGGGGGAGGGGTACCGTCGGGTCATGCCGACGCTTGGGTGGTGCGTCCTAGCATCGCCGCATGTCCACACGCGAACGATGCCCAGCCTGCGGTCACCGGCTCATCTCGACCCGGTTCGACACGACGTTCCGATTGCCCGATCGGAGCGAGCGATTGTGCTTCGGCATCCCTGGTGGGCTGTGCGAGGACTGCTCGCAGCTGTACATCGACCCGGATCTCATCGAGCTGCTGGACCTTGGCGAGGGGCGTTGCGTCTTTGCCATCGAGAGCGATCTCGTGCTCCAGGAGCAGGCCTGGTCCTCCGCCGAATAGGCTGAGCGGCGCGGCTGCGGCCGTGCGACTGGTCGTCCGACCGACTGCCTACGCAGCGGGCACGTGGTCGCGGACCCACAACGCGAACGCCAGCCGCCGCTGCGTCGTCCCGGCCATCGTCCCGCCCGCGCCCTTGCCCAGGGCATCGAGCTCGAGCAGGCCCGCCAGCGCCTGACGCAACTCGTCGGTCCTCCACGTCCGGGCCTGCTCCGCAAGCTTGCCCGCCCGGAACTCGCTGGCGATCTTCATCGCCCTGGCAGCATCCGGTAGCTTCGCCCCGCCGGCCAGGCGATCGCCGATCTCGATGAGCTCGATGAGACGTCGATGCAGGACGGTCACGACGACGGGCTCAGCGGTCGCTTCCCAGAGGCGATCGAGCGCCGCGATGGCGGCGTCGGCCCGGCGCTCGCCGACGGCGTCGGTGAAGGACCACAGCGACCCGGGTGCACTCTGCGCGACGAGCGCCTCGACGTCCTCGGCCGTCACCGGCCCGCCATCGACGGCGTGACGCAGGGCCAGCTTGTCGAGCTCGCCCGACGCGATCCGGCTCAGGTAGCGTCGATCGACATCGCCTTCGGTCACGCGACCGCCGAGCCGATCGGCGAGCGCCCGGGCGGCGCCGGGGGCCATGGCGAGACCTCGGTCCTGCGCCTCCCGATCGATCCAGGCGCCGAAGCCCGATGGGGAGGGGGCCATGCACCGGACGGCCACCCCGCCACCCGCCGCGATGGCGTCCGCGAGCCGCTTCTGGCCCGGTCCCTTGGGGTTACTCTGCGTCGTCGCCTCGACGATCACCACGGCGTTCCCGGGTGCGAGGTCGGCGATCGCGCCCAGGAGCCGGTCCCGATGCTCCGTGCTCTTCGTCAGCGCGCCCGGGTTGCGCACGACGGCGAGGGTCCCGCCGCCGAACATGACCGGCGTCAGCAGGCGTTCCGCGAGTCGTGCGGTCTGCTCGCCGGCGGCGTTCAGCTGGCCGGCCACGTCCATCCGGTCCAGGGGTTCGCCCCCGCCCTCGCGCGCGAGTTCCTCAGCGAAGCGATCGATGCGCCGCGCCGCCGCGAGGTCGTCGTCGCCGTACAGGTACAGCCGTGGCACCGTCATCGTGCTGGTCCGGCGACGTCTCGCCTGGCCTCGTGCGCGGCGGCTCGCAGGGCGGCGCGACTCCACGCGAGCCGGCGGACCTGTGTGGGCTCGATGGCGGCGGCTCGACAGACATCGGCCTCCAGGCGTGCGGCCCGTGCCTGGACCACGTTCCGTGTCCACTCGTCCCAGCTGTCGGGGTAGCGGCGGTCCCACGAGGCGAAGCGGGCCGCCATCGATTCGAGGCGCTGGCCTGCCCGCTTGTCCGCGTACGCGACGAGGCGCTCCTCACGCGACGCGAAGGCGGCCCACGTGCGATACGTCGGCTCGTCCGCGAGGCGAGTGACCGGGTGGCTGGCCACAAGGCGCGCCAGTTCGCCCAGGCCGTGCCTCGTGAGCCACGCTGCGGAGCCCTCGCCATGGGGGAGGGCGCGGACGGGATCGTCCGTTGGCAGCAACTTGTCGACATCGTGGAGCAGCGCCGCAGTCTCGACGGCGCCACGGTCCAACGGGATCCCGTTGGCGGCTACGCGGGCCGCAAGGAAGGCGGCCACGTCCGCTACCGCGCATGCGTGCGCGAGGAACCAGGTCGGGGGATCCAGGGAGGCGAGCAGGTTCGCGGCCTCCGCCCGGGAAGGGACGGTCATCCGACCGATGGTAGCGGACGGCCGTCGGTCGGCCATCGATGAGTGGCGGGTGCGCGGCGACGGTCGTGGCCGTCGGCACGGTCTGCGGTCGCGGTGCCGGCCCTGGTCCAAGCGGGATCGCGCACCAGAACGCGCGTGTCGTCGTGGTGCCGCGCCTGGCCTGCCCCGCCGGGACATCGTCGGGCTCCGGCGCCGTGGCGGTTCGGGCGGCAACAGCATCTGTCGGCGTCGCTGGCAGCGATGCGGCTCGCCGAGGGTGCGTGGTCACCTCGAGGCCGTTCGCCCCGAACGTGACCGACACCGAACCGTCGACATCGGTCCGGTACACGTGCGCGCCTGCGGCTGCCAGGCGATCCAGGGTCGGTCGCGCCGGGTGGCCGTACGGGTTGCCGGCTCCCGCAGAGGCGATGGCGACGCGCGGTGCGACGGCCTGCACGAACGCATCCGTGGTCGCGGTCCGGCTGCCGTGGTGCGCGATCTTGAGCAGGTCCACGCGTGGCAGTCCTTCGGCCAGGAGCCGCGGATCCACCCCGTCCTCGACATCGCCGGTGAGGAGGAAGCGCCTGGCGCCGACGGTCCCCAGCACGACGATCGAGACGTTGTTGATGCCCGTCCCGTTGTCCGGGGGTTCGCGTGGGACCTCGCCACGGATCGGCCACAGGACGAGCAGGTCGACAGCGTCCACGGTCAACCGATCGCCGGCGGCGAGACCGGCTCGCGTCGGTGCCCCATCGAGGGCGAGGCGATCCTGCCACGCCGCGTAGCCCGGGCCGGGCCCGCGCATCCCCGGTTCGAATACCCGACGGACCCGGTAGCGATCGAGCAGGAGCGCGAGCCCGGCCACGTGGTCCTCGTGCGGGTGCGACAGGACGACGGCATCGATGCGCCGGTCCCAGGGCGGGATCAGCCGATCGAGTTCGATGAGGAGACGGTCAGGATCAGGGCCGCCATCGATGAGCAGGCGCCCACCCTGGCCGCCCTCGACGAGGATGGCGTCGCCCTGGCCGACATCGAGGACGGTGATCCTCGGTACGCCCACCGGGCGTGAGATGGCGACCGCGGCGGTGACCGCCATCGTGCCGGCGAGGACGATGGTCACCACGCGCCACGCACGACCAGTACCGGCGGTCGCGTCGCTCCCTCTCGCGGTCCCGCGTTTGCGTGCCGTCGCTGGCTGGACGGCCTTGAGTGCAGTCGGGATCGCGCCGGCGGGGCGAGCACCGGCCCGTCGCCGCCAGACGACGAGTCCGGCAAGTGTCAGGAACGTGGCGGCGCCGACGGCCATCCGGGCGCCTGGGTCGATATCCACGCTGGCGCCTGGCACGCCGGCTGCTGTGTTCACGATGCCGACCATGAGGCGGAGTGCCACCCAGCCGGGGAGGGCGAGGATCGCGCCGACCATCGGAGGTGCGCCGGCCATGACGAGCAGACCGCCCACGAGCGCGATGACGCCGACGGCCATCGCCGGCGCCACGATCGGCACGATGAGGAGGTTCACCGCGGGCGAGATCATCGCCAGGCGCCCGAATGCGGCAAGGACCACGGGGAGCGTCGCGGCCTGCGCGGCGAAGGACACGCCCAGGCTCTCCGCAAGCCAGCGCGGCAGTCGCCCGCTCGAGCGCCGCTCGAACCAGCCGGTCAGCGGCGTAGCCCACGCGATCAACCCGGCGGTCGCCAGGGACGACAGCTGGAAGCCGGCGTCGGCCACGAGCGCGGGATCCGCGAGCAGCAGGATGGCCACCGCCCAACCGAGGGCCGCGGCGGCTCGACCGGCTCGCCCACTCTCGCGAGCGAGCAGCACGACACCGGCCATCACCCCGGCCCGCAGGACGGACGGGGACGCGCCGGCGAACACGACGTAGGCGATGACGGCGGCCGTCGTGACGACGGCTCGCCGTCGCCGCCCGACCCGACCGGTCATCGCCCCGATCACGGCCGCCACGATCGCGATGTTCCATCCTGAGATGGCGACCACGTGGCTGACGCCGGCGGTCGTGAAGTCGGCGGCGAGCGTGCGATCCACCCGGTCGCGGAGCCCGATGAGGATGCCTGCGGCAAGACCAGCCTCGGGCTCCGGCAGGACGATCGCGAGCGCATCGCCCGCACCTCGGCGGAGCCGTTCCAGTACACGTCCGGGTCCTTCGTCGACGCCGGCCAGGTCGTGCATCGTGTCAACCTGGATGCTGCCCCATGCCCCGATCCGCTCGAGGTACCGGCCATAGTCGGAGTCCGGCCGCGGCCTGGTACGGCCACCGACCTCGAGGCGATCGTCGGGTTCGATCGCGGGGTAGCGTGGAAGGGTGGCAGCGAGGAGGACGGTCGAACCGGCGATTCCGGGTGACGCGCCCAGGTCCACCTCGAGCATGCCCACCTGATGGCCGTCTCGCGGCGACCCGATCGACACGACGACGGCCTCCCACGGACCGTCCCCGTCGATCGTCGCGGGTGGTGGCGCCGGTACCGGGACGAACGCGAGGCGGATGGCGATCGCCAGCGCGCCGATGCCGGCTGCCACGACGGGGCCGCGACGGGGCGCGCCCGCCCAGGGCCCGAAGGCCAGCAGGATCAGGGCGACGATCGCCACACGCGACGCGCCGAAATCAACGATGCCCACACGTGATCCGATCGTCGCCGCCGTGACCGCGCCGATGGCGAGCCAGCCGCTGCGGGGCATCAGGGGGCGATCAGGTCCCGGAGCTTCTCGAACGTCTTCTCTCCGAGCACGCCCCGGGTCCGCAGGTCCTCGATGGCGACGAACGGCGCTTCCTCTCGGGCGGCGATGATCTTGCCGGCCGTCACCGGACCGATCCCGGGGAGTGCCTCGAGTTCGGCCGATGTCGCGGTGTTGAGCGAAACCAGGGCGGCGGACCCGCCCGTGCCACCGGACCCGCCCGTGCCGCCGGCGGGTTCCGCGGACGACGCCGCGGCCGTGATCTCGTCGCCACGCGATGGCACGCGGATCCGGTCGCCGTCCCGGAGAGTCGCAGCGAGGTTCAGATCGCGTTCGGCGCGGGCCGTATCCACGCGTGGCCCGTAGCCACCGGCAGCCTCAAGGAGGTCAACGAGCCGGGCCCCGAGCGCGAGATGGTAGACCCCGGGGCGTGCGACAGCCCCGACGATCTCAACCACGATCTCGCCTGCCGGGGGAGTGTCGCTCGCGCGGGACCCGTCGGGCGAGGGAAGGATGAGCGTCCCGCCATCGACGGTGCTCGCACCCACCCCGCTCCCGAATGCCAGGACGAAGGCGACGACCGCACACGCGATGGTCGCGGCGATCGCCACCAGGATGCGGGGCTCCACGACGATCGCCGTGGTCGACACCGCCGCCAAGGTTTCAGTCCCGGCCGCCGACGTGCCGTGCGGCGTTGCCGGTTCGGCCGGTGTTTCGATGACGCGCCACGACGGCGGGCTGCCTGCAGGTTGCACCACGACGCTCCGGGCGGGCGGTGTGGCGTGACCGTCGAACAGGTCTTGACGTCTCGCCACGTTGGGGGCACTTCCGACGCGGCGAGACGTCTGCTGGCGATACTAGGTGGCCGTCATTAGCTGCGACTTACCTGGCCGACGGCAACGCGCGGCGCAGTTTGCGGCGCGACGCGGTCAGCCCGGTAGAAGCTCCCAGTCCACCCAGCGGGATCCATCCCACCAACGATGCCAGACCCCGCCGTCGCGGCCGGGCGCCCAGACGTCGATCCGGTCGGCGCTCCACGAGGAAGCGGCCGGCGTCCCTGACAGCTCGCCGCCGAGCGACTCCCAATCGTGCCACGAGGTGCCGTCCCAGAAGCGATTCCACAGCGCGCCATCGCGGAAGATCGCGAAGACCTGGAGTCGATCCACGGCCCACGCTGTCGCGGCAGGACCCGACGCGAGTTCGCCGCCAAGCGATGTCGGGTCCGACCATGTCCCGGACATGAAGACACGGTGGACGAGGCCTGCGCCTGCATCCACCGTGAAGAGATCGATCCGGTCGGGGCCCCAGCTGACGGCAGCCGTCGCATGGGGCGGGTCGTCGGCAGTCATGCTGCCAAGCCTACTCCGTCGGGGCGAGGCTCCGGCCGAGGTCGTCGGCGACGCACTCGTCGAGCCGCCGCACCAGGACGGCGCTGCTGCGGCTGACGGCGGCCAGGCCATGAGCCAGGCCCTGGCGGACGGCCGACGGGCGCTCCGGCTGGTTCGCTCGGAATGTGGCAGCTCGATATGCCTCGGCGGCCTCACGGCTGCGGTCGTTGGCGATCTGTAGGGCGAGGACGGTGTAGAGGTGATTCATCTCAGAACTCCGGTCAAACGGTCAGCGGCGGTGGTCATCGGCGATCAGGTCGCGGGAATCGGAGCCTCGCGTGAGGGCGGCCGCATCGAACAGGGCCATGCCGGCGATGACGGCGATCAGCACCATGAGCAGTTCCATATCGAGGTCTCCTTCCCGATCTCCACGCTAACCGTTCAGTGTGGAGATAACCCGTATCGATTGATTAAAAGGTTATGTGCTGAGTATGCGGGGTTGCGCCTAACCTGTCAACCGGGCTACAGTGGTTAGCATGCTCGCAATGACACACGTCCAGGCGGCGCTCCGGGGCCATCACGCCCATGAGGTCAGCCTGGAGGACACCTTCGACTTCCTGAACACGGACGACCTGGACAATGGTTCCCGGATCGAGCGGCTACCGACGCTTGATGCTGCCCTCGAATGGTTCGTGGCTCGCGGCGTCATCCACGGCGAGGGCGCCGATGGCGTCCGCCAGATCGCGTCGGGAACGCCCGAGCTCGCATCGCGTGACCTGCACCGCATCTACGCAGTTCGTGCGGCCCTCCGCGAAGTCGCCGATGCGATCGTGGAAGAGCGTGCGCCGGGCACCGGGGCGCTCGAGACGGTCAATCGCGCCCTCCACGCGCGTCAGGTCATCGAGCTCGTGCCCGCGCCCGATGGCAGCATCAGCGTCGACCACCGCCACCTGGGCGATCCGATCGACGACGCGCTCGCGCGTCTGGCCGATCCGCTCGTGCTGGAACTGACGACGGGACACCCGGAGCGGATCCGCATCTGCGACAACGACCGTTGCCGGTGGGTCTTCTTCGACGCTTCGCGGACGGGCCGGCGCCGTTGGTGCGACATGTCGACGTGCGGCAACCGGGCCAAGGCTGCTCGTCATCGTGCCCGGACGAAGGGTGAGCTGACCATCGGCGACGCCGCAGACCCCGAGCCATCAGCTCCAGATCGACCCGCACACAGGCCCTGACGCGGGGCGCCAAGGGGCGGCGGCCCTTGCTTCGCGGGCGGCGACCGTCAGCCGCGTTCCAGCAACGGCTTGACCTCGGTGATCATCCGCGTCATCGATTCCTCGTCGAATGGTCCGGGGAATCCGGCCGTGAAGTGTCGATAGCCGATGTCCAGGAATGGCGCGACCAGTTCTGCCACGTCCTCGGGCGTGCCGACAGGCTGGTCCTTCCAGACGTCCGCGTTGCCCTGGCGCGCGAAGATCTCCCGCTGGACCCGCTCGGCTTCGGCGCGTGAGTCCCGGATGATGACGACGCCGAGGCCCGTCGTGCGCTCGATCTCGGCCGGGTCGCGCCCGACGGTCTCGCAATGCTGGACGAGGATGGCGTCCTTGCGCTTGACGTTCTCGAAGCCGCCGCCGATGTTGTTCGCATCGCCGTACTTCGCCACGAGTTTGAGCGTGACCTGCACGCCGCCACCGCCGATGAGGATGGGCAGCCGGGCTTGGATCGGCGGCGGGTCGTTGCGCACCGCCTTGGCCGCGTAGCGCGGACCGGTTGCCGTCGGCTCCGTGCCGTCGAGCATGCCGCGCATGATTGGCAGCGCCTCGGCGAGCCAACGCAGCCGCTCTGGGAAACCGTCGCCGAACTGCAGGCCATAGGCCTCGTGCTCCGTCTCGAACCATGCCCCGCCGATGCCCAGGATCGCCCGGCCGTTGGAGATGTGGTCGAGCGTGGTCGCCATCTTCGCGGTGAGTGCCGGCTCCCGGAACGTGTTGGCACCGACCATCAGGCCGATCCGGACGCGCTGCGTCGCCTGTGCCCAGGCGGCAAGTGTGAGCCAGCCCTCATGGATCGGACCCACCTCGCTGCCGACGATCGGATACAGGTGATCCCAGGTCCACAACGTGTCGTAGCCCAAACGATCGGCTCGGATGCCCGCCTGGAGGAGGCTCGGCCAGTCGGTGTACTGATTCCAGCAAAGGGCACCGATCTTGACATCGCTCACTTCATCACTCCGTCTCGGAAGGGGATTGATGCCGCCCGCTCGCGGCCGCCAGGTTCTGCCTGATCTCGTCCTGCCAGCCGACCCATTCCGATTGGTCGAAGGCGTCGATGAACCCCTTCTCCGCGGTCGCAGCGAACGCGAGCACGGCCTCTCCGAGACTCACAACCTGGGCTTGGTAGGTCGCGTAAGGCACGACACACGCCGCGTTTGGGAAGGAGGCGATCTGTGATCTTCCGGCGGTGTCGTAACGAACCACTTCGTCCAACCGCACAGTGTCGCCCTCGTGGCGAACCCACCAGTTCGCACCGATGCCGCAGGCTCCAAGTGTCGATGCGAACCCACAATCGTGAAGCACGAGCTGTTCCGCAACGGGGGAGTCAGGCGTGTGATCGGCGAGGAGCGTTCGTGACAACGCGAGGGCCGACCTCGCCACGCCAACGTCGTCCTCCTCACCATCGATCACGGTGATCGCGTTGATGACCACCCGAAGCCGACCGCCCTGCGACGGATCGAACTCAGGAGAGGGCTCGCACCAGTGCTGTTCGATGAGGTCGAGCGCGAAGACCTGGCCGGCGTCCATACACGTCAACTTAGTCGACGACATCGCTGGCGGCTAGAACAGCAACCGTTGAAAGGACTCACGTCCACAACGTGTCGTAGCCAAGGCGATCGGCGCGGACGCCGGCCTCGAGCCGGCCGGGCCAGTCGGTGTTCTGATTCCAGCACAGGGCGCCAAATCTGATGTCTGTCATGCGCCCAAGTCTAGAGGTCCTCCGTCACCGCGTCGCCAACGCGTCAACCAAGCGGTCGTCACGGGCACGGCCCTGGCTGAACGCTTTGCCCCGGCGCCGGATCTTCGTTGGCCGCCAGCTCGCCGACGACCACCCGGATCAACCCGCATGGGACGCCCGTCTCGGAAGCGACGGCAGGTCCCCCGTCGGTCATCGATGCAGCCTGTGCTTCGTTGACGCCGACCATCGCCAGGGTCGCGCCGGAGGGGGAACGGAGCTCGATCTGGTACGGCGCTCCGCCATGGTCGCCGAGCGGCTGCTTCGTGGAGGCGCCGGCAGCGTAGGTCCCGACCCACTCGTCGTTGACGTAGAGACCGAGCGCCGTATCGGTCAGGTTGTCCACGGTGATCGTGATGTCGGCGACGGCCGTCCGTGCGCACCCGGCCAAAAGCAGGATCGCGCCCGCAAGCCAGATCGACGCGAGCCGGATCAAAGGTGGGCACCTTGCCGCTTGAAGCCGAGGCCGCCGTCCACCGACCAGGCCTCACGCATCGCGCAGGACGATGTTCACCAGTTTGCCGCCCCCGGGCGTGATGACCTTGTCGGGCGTCCGGCCGTCGAGCAGGGCGAGGATCCGCGGGGAGGCCAGGGCCGCCGCCTCGATCGTAGCCTGGTCTGCATCGGCGGCCACGACGATCTTGTCGCGCAGCTTGCCGTTGACCTGGATCGGGACTTCTCGGGTCGCCTCGACGATGGCCGCCGGGTCCACCTCGGGCCACGTCTCCAGGTGGATGCTGCTCCATGGCTGATCCGCCGCGGCCTGCTGGCGCGACCACAACTCCTCGGTGATGTGCGGGGCAGCCGGGCACAGCATCAACAGCAGCAGGCGCAGCGCCTCGTCCCATTCCGCGCCGCCAGCGACCGGCGTCCCGCGGTAGCGGAACAGCACGTTTGACAGCTCCATCAGCTTCGCGACCATAGTGTTGAAGCGGAACGCCTCGTAGTCGATCGTCACGCCGCGCAGGGTTCGATGTGCGGCGGCGCGCAGGGCGTCGCTCGCCGCTGCTTCGCTCTCCCCAGGGGCAAGGGAGCCACTGGCCGGATCCCCGGCCTCACGCCCATGCGGGTCCAGGGCCAGCGTCCAGACGCGGTTCAGGAAGCGTGACACGCCGCCGATGCCCGTCGGGCTCCACGGACCGCCCTGGTCCCACGGCCCCATGAACATCAGGAACAGGCGCACGGTATCCGCGCCGTAGCGGGCGACGAGATCGTCGGGGTCGACCGTGTTGCCCCGCGACTTCGACATCCGCTCGCCGTCGAGGCCCAGGATCTGGCCCTGGTTGAACAGCCGCTTGAATGGCTCGTCCTGGTCCACGAGCCCGACGTCGCGCATCATCTTCGTCCACTCGCGGGCGTAGAGCAGGTGCATCACGGCATGCTCGGCGCCGCCGGTGTACTGGTCGACCGGGGTCCAC
>JBKJHI010000009.1:0-6503 GCA_046599085.1 Candidatus Limnocylindrales bacterium | reverse complement strand
GAGCCCGAGCTGGAGCGACGCTTCCCCATCATGTCCCACAACGCTACGCGGGCCGTGGCCGGCCGTCGGCGGCGCGCTGGGTACGACAGGGTTGCCGTCCGGTTGCGACGCTGGTCCCGATCTACGAAGCCATCTCCTTGACAGCCGCACTCGGCGTGGCGACCGCCGCCGAACGCGCCGGCGCGATGGGGATCGCCACGACGGGGGCCACTGGTTCGACGACCCAGAAGGCAGTCGCCAGGTCGTCGTCGCCCGTGAGCAGGCGCGCGGCGAGTGCGGAGCCCGCCTCGCGGTGGTCCTCCAGCAGCGAGCGGAGTTCGACGAGGCGGTCCGGCCCATCGTCGCGATCCGCGGCGATATTCACGAGACGCGTCGCGGCGACGCTGTCGCCATGGAGGGCGGCCGCGTGGCGACCACTCGGGTCGTACAGATACGCGCGCCCACCGGTCATGCCCGCCCCGAAGTTGGCACCGACCGGCCCGAGCACGACGACCGTGCCGCCCGTCATGTACTCGCAGCCGTGCGGTCCGATGCCTTCGACCACGGCCGTCGCGCCTGAGTTGCGGACGGCGAAGCGCATCCCGGCCCGGCCGACGAGATGCAGCCGGCCGCCCGTGGCCCCGTACAGACAGGTGTTGCCGGCGATCGCCTCCCCGGAAGCCGGGACCGCGAGGTCGGGCTCCGGCGCGATCGTGATCCGGCCGCCCGACAGCCCCTTGCCGACGTAGTCGTTGGCCTGGCCGATGAGGCGCAATTGGACCCCGACCGAGGCGATCGCCCCGAACGACTGACCGGCCGCGCCGTGCAGCTCCAGGCGGACCGGGCCGCGCAGTTCGCCGCGCTCCAGCGCTCCCGTCAGGCCCGCCCCGAACGAGCGGTCGGCCGTGGTGATGCGCAGGCCGCTGGCGCTGACCGGGCCCTGATCGCGGAAGGCCGCGGCGACGCGGACCTCCAGCGGAGAGGCCGGCTGGTGTCGCGCGGTTCGCGCGGGCAGGCCCGGGTCCGCGCGCCGGGCGGCGTCCGCACCCCATGATGAGGCGCCGACCACGGATTCGAGTTCGGCCCGCGCCGCGGCGATCGGTCGCAGGGCTCGCCGGCTCTCGCCGATGATCTCACCGACCGACCGGGCCCCGATCGCCGCAAGCTCACGGCGGACGTCCTCGGCGATGGCCAGGAAGTAGCGCTCGGCCATGTCGGGCGTGCCGGTGAACTTGGCTCGCAAGTCCTCTCGCTGGGTGGCGATGCCGGTCGGACAGGTGTCGAGGTGGCACTGGCGGGCCATGTCGCAGCCGACCGCCACGAGTGCCGCCGTCCCGAACGCGAACTCCTCCGCGCCCAGCAGTGCGGCGACGAGGATGTCGCGGCCGGTCTGCAGGCCCCCGTCGGAACGGAGGGCGATGCGGTCGCGGAGGTCGTTGCGGAGCAGGACCTGGTGGACCTCGGCCAGGCCGAGCTCCCAGGGTGCCCCCACGTGCTTGATGCTGCTCAGCGGCGACGCACCGGTCCCGCCGGCATGCCCCGACAGATGGATGTATGTCGCTCCGGCCTTGGCCACGCCCGCCGCGATCGTCCCGACCCCGCGACCGGCGACGAGCTTTACGCCGATTCGCGCCGCGGGGTTGATCGCCCGCAGATCGGCGATGAGCTGGGCCAGGTCCTCGATCGAGTAGATGTCGTGGTGCGGCGGCGGGCTGATGTAGCTCTGGCCGGCCTGACCACGGCGCAGCGCCGCGATGTACGCGGTCGCCTTGCGGCCGGGCAACTGGCCGCCCTCGCCGGGCTTGGACCCCTGCGAGATCTTGATCTCGAGCTGGTCGGCGCGCGCGAGATACGTGGCGGTGACCCCGAAACGAGCCGAGGCGACCTGCTTGATCCGCGCATCGCGGCGGCGTCCGTCGGCGTCCGGCTCGTACCACGCCGGATCTTCGCCGCCCTCGCCGGTGTTGGCCGATCCCCCGGCACGCTGGATCCCGATGGTCAGCGCCTGGTGCGCTTCCGGCGACAGTGCCCCGACGCTCATCGCCGAGACGACGAACCGGCGGGCGATCGCCCGCGCGTCCTCGACCTGGTCCACCGGCACGGCATCGGCCAGCTTCCGGATCCGGAGCTCGTCGCGCGGCACGCTCGAGACCGCCACGGGTCGGTCGACGGCGGCGCGATAGCGCGCCAGCGCGGCCTCGATGGACGCCGGAGCGGCCGGCACGGCATCACCCGGCGCGACCGCCGGGGCGGCGCCTTCGGTGGGGAGGGAGCCGGACAGGACCTGGATCTCCCTCGCGATCGACGGGGAGAAGAGATGCGCCTCTCCGTCGGCTCGGAACCGTGCCCAACCCGGATCCGGGAGCTTTGGCTCGCGGCCAGCAGGGGCCGGCGGCAGCGCCAGCGCCGCGTCGCGGCGGCGCAGCTGGCGAGCTCCGAGGTCGGCGAGGGTCGTCCGGCCCGGCCACGCCGCCGCCATCGGGAAACAGCGGGCAAGGACGTCCGGCGCGAGATCGATCGTGTCGATGAGGGCCCCGCCGATGTAGCTGGCGGCGGCGCTGATGCCCATCCTGGCAAGCGTCTTGCGCAGGCCAGCCTCGAACGCACCGACCAGGTGACCGATGGTCGCGGCGGCGTCGAGTGCCTCCGCGCCGCGCGTGCCGGCGAGCTCGGCTGCCAGTTCCACGGCCAGGCGCGGATGAGCGGCCGTGGCGCCGACCGCCAGGACCATGGCCATGCCGTGGACGTCGAGGATATCGGCGGCATCGATCACGAGGTCCGTTCGGCCGCGCAGTCCTGCCGTGGTCAGCGCCGTGTGCACGGCGCCGGCGGCGAGGATGGACGGCACGGGCAATCGGTCGAGCGACAGGGCGGCGTCGCTGACGACGAGCACCTCCACACCACGTTCCGCGGCGGCCACGGCGGCGGAGGCCAGCGTGTCCAGGGCCGCGGCGAGCCCATCGGCACCAAGATCGGTCGGCCAGGTGGCGTCCAGCGTCCGGGTCCGGTGTCGGCCGTCGCGCAATGCTGCCCGAAGGCCTTCAATGTCGGCCACGATCGGTCGCGCCAGGTGGAGGGTCCGTGGACCGCGCGGCGGACCGCCGAGCAGCGCCGGCCGACGGCCCAGCTCCACCCGCAGGTCCATCACGATCCGCTCGCGCTCCGGGTCGATCGCTGGGTTGGTGACCTGCGCGAACGCCTGCCGCAGGTGATCCGCGACAGGACGGTCCAGGCGTCCGCGCCCGGCGGTCGGCGTGTCGTCGCCCATGCTCCAGAGCGGCTCGTGGGCTTCCAGGACCATGGTCTTGATGTCGAGCCGGGCGCGCTCGGCGTCAAGCCCGACGAGGTAGCGGACCGCATGCTCGGTCACGGGACGATCCTCGATCGACTCCGGTTCGTCCTCGTGGATGGGCCGCGGCGCATCGTGGATGGGCAGGAAGCGGAGTGCCCAGGCCTTGGCCTCGGTGTCCTCCAGGATGGCCTTGCGACCCGGGTCGACGAGCAGCAGTTCTCCTGGCCCGAGGCGCCCGCGGCGGATCGTCTCCGACGGGGCGAACGGCACGGCGCCAGCTTCCGACACGAGCGCGACGAGGCGGTCCCTGGACACGGCGAACGCTGCCGGTCGCAGACCGTTCCGGTCGATGAGCCCACCGACCCGATCCCCGTCCGCGAAGACGATGGCCGCGGGTCCATCCCACGGCGCCAGCATCCCGGCGGTGCGTCGACGGAGCGTGGCCACGTGCGGGTGCGGGGCGCGACGCAGCGGCAGGGCCTCGGGGATCGCCGCGAGGATGGCGGGCGCCAGGTCCCAGCCGGTCGTGGTCAGGAGTTCCAGGCCCTCGTCCAGGGACAGCGAGTCCGAGCCGTCGGGCGACAGCAGCGGGCCGGCCGCGATGAGGTCGGCCGCGATCGGCTTCGCGCCCGCATCGCGCGTGCGTCCGCGGACCTGCTCCCGATTGCCGCGGACCGTGTTGATCTCGCCGTTGTGGGCAAGATGGCGGAACGGCTGGGCGAGGCGCCACACGGGACGGGTGTTCGTCGCGTAGCGCTGGTGGAACACGGCATAGCCCACCTCCAGCGGGAGGCGGATGTCGGGGTACAGGTCGGCCAGACGACCGCCCGCAACGAGCCCCTTGTAGACGATCGTCCGGCACGACATCGATGGCACGGACAGCTCCGCGCGCGCGCGGCCTGCGATGCGGACCGCCTGCTCGAGGCGGCGTCGGGCGACCACCAGGCGACGCTCGAACGCATCGTCAGTCAGCGGGCGATCGTCGCCGGCGCCACGTGTCGGGCGACCGATGACCGCCTGCACCGGCGTCGGACGCGAAGCGGCCGCGGCGGCACCCAGCGCGGACGGCTCGAACGGCACGGCCCGCCACGCCAGCAGGGACAGGTCCGCCTCGCCGAGGATGCGCTCGACGAGCGCGCGCGCGGCACGTTCCGGGGAGCGGCCACGGGGCAGGAACAACATCGCGATGCCGGGCCGCGTCGCGACCGCATCGCCGGCGAGGGCCGCGAGCACGGACGGATCGAGCGGGAACGAGACGCCGGCCCCGTCGCTCGACTCGCCATCGGCCGCGAACGCGCCGCGATGCCCCAGCGCCGACAAGCCCTGGATGGCCAGGGGAAGGACCCGGTCCCGCGATCGACCGCCGGCATCCGCGACGAATCCGACGCCGCAGGCGTCGTGCTCGTATCGCTCGTCGTAGAGCGGCGCGCGGGTGGGGCGGCGACGGCGGTCGGGGTCCATGCGGTTCGGTCTCCGAAGTGTCGGCGGAGTGGACGCTGCGGCCGCTGTCGAGGTCAGTCGACAGCGGCCGCCGTGAGTCGAACGAACGTCGGTCGGAGCGCCAGCTGGCGGGACCCGGGAGGAGCCGGTACCGCTGGCGGCGCCCGATGACTTACATCTGGTAGGCGGCCTCGCCGTGGACGGACAGGTCCAGTCCCATTTCCTCCGATTCCGAGGTGACCCGGATCCCGAGGATGACGTCGACGAGCTTGATGATCACGAAGGTCGCGACGACCGCGTATCCGACGACGGCGGCGACGGCGATCAGCTGGTTCAGGAGCTGCGTCACGTTGCCCTCGATCAGGCCGGTGTACCCCTCCTGGATGGCGGACGACGCGAAGACGCCGGTGGCGACCGCCCCGAACATCCCACCCACACCGTGGACCGCGAACACGTCGAGCGCGTCGTCGATCTTGAGGCGCGAGCGGAGGAGCGTGGCGCTGTAGCACAGGCCGCCGGCGACGAGACCGATGACCAGCGCGCCACCGACCGTCACGAACCCGGAGGCCGGCGTGACAGCGACGAGACCGGCCACCGCACCGCATGCGGCACCGACGACGCTGACCTTTCCCTTGTGCAAATGGCTGGCGAGGACCCAGGTGATCGTCCCGGCAGCGGCAGCGGTGTTGGTGACCATGAAGGCGCTGGCCGCAAGGCCGTTGGCGGCGACCGCTGAGCCGGCGTTGAAGCCGAACCAGCCGAACCACAGCAGGCCGGCGCCAAGGACGGTCATCGGGACGTCGTGCGGCTCCATCGAGTCACCATTCACGACGCGGCGTCCGATGAGCAGGGCGACGACGAGGGCGGAGACCCCCGAACTGATGTGCACGACGGTGCCGCCAGCGAAGTCGAGAGCGCCGAGCTTGAACAGCCAGCCGTCAGCCGACCAGACCCAGTGGTCCAGCGGCGAGTAGACGACGATCGACCACAGCACCGTGAACAGGACGAAGGCGCTGAAGCGCTTGCGCTCGGCGAAGGCGCCGGTGATGAGGGCGGGAGTGATGGCGGCGAACATCAGCTGGAACGCGGCGAACAGGACGAACGGCACGGTCGTGGCATACGTCTCGGACGGCTCCAGGCCGACGCCGCTGAAGAACGCGAAATCCAGGCCGCCGATGAGGCCCATCCCGTTGACGTCAGGCCCGAACGCCAGCGAGAACCCGACGATGACCCAGACGACGCTGACGATCGCCAGGCCGAAGAAGCTGTGCATGATCGTCGACAGCACGTTCTTGCGGCGAACGAGGCCGCCGTAGAACAGGGCCAGACCGGGCAGCATGATCATGACCAGCGCGGTCGACATCAACAGCCAGGCTGTATCTCCGGTGTCCATGTCGATTCCAACCTCCAACGTCGCGGGCCCGGGCGGGAATCCAGGGCGATATCGGAAGGCTATGAGTCGGGCTGGTCTGTCGCAGCCCCATGGCGGGACCGACAAGGTGTCAGTTGGGTGCCGGAAGCGCGGTCCGTGCCTCGCGAGGTTGCCGTTCGGGGCCCACGCGGGAGCCCGCAAACCTCGTGGGCGTCAGGCTCGGACGCCCTGCAACCTCATCCCTCCGCGTTCATCTCGAACACGTAGGCGTCGACATCACGTACGGGCTCATAGCCGATCGTCTGATAGATGTGGTTCGAGGTCGGGTTGGCGAGATCCGTGAACAGGAAGCTGAACCGCTTGCCCGCATCGAGCTCGGCCTGGCTGACGGCCGCGACCAGCGCACTCGCGTACCCGCGG
>JBKJHI010000240.1:0-24805 GCA_046599085.1 Candidatus Limnocylindrales bacterium | reverse complement strand
CTTGATCCCGGCCGCCATCCCGCCGGCACGGAATCCGGCAGGCAGTCTGGCACGACGCGTGACGAGTGGGAGGTCCGCCCCAGCGTCGGGGATCGTCGGATCGATCGAGGTTGCGGTCATGCCACCGTCCGCGTCACGGAGCGAGCGGGAGTTGCTCGAGCCCCGCGGTCTCAGGCAGACCGTGGACGATGTTGAACGCCTGGATGGCCTGCCCCGCGGCGCCCTTGACCAGGTTGTCCTCGGCACCGAAGACGAGGATCCGCCCGGTCCGTTCGTCGAGGAACGCGTGGATCAGCACGTGATTGCTGCCCGTGGTGTGCTTCGTCGCTGGCGGCTTCGCCACGACGTGCACGAACGGCTCATCGGCGTACGCGGCGTCGTAGAGCGCGGCCAGCTCGTCGGCGTTGATCGGTCGTGTCGGGCGAACGTGGCAGGTCGACAGGATGCCGCGGACCATCGGCATCAGATGCGGCACGAAGTCGACACCGATGACGCCCGGGTTGGCGCCAGGGTCGAGGCCGGCGCCGGCAGCCGCAGCGGCGAGCTCCTGCTCGATCTCAGCGACGTGGCGATGACCTCCGACGCCATAGGCTCGGACACTCTCGTCCACCTCGCCGAACATCATCTCGGGCTTGGGATCGCGGCCGGCGCCGCTGACGCCGCTCTTCGCATCGACGACCAGGTCGCCGATCAGCCCGGCCCGTGCGAGCGGGGCGAGCGCCAGGATGGTCGCCGTCGGATAGCAGCCCGGGCTGCCGACGATGGCCGTCGGCGCATCGATGAGCGCGCACAACTCCTTGCGATGCAGTTCCGGCAGGCCGTAGACCGCGATGTCCAGGAGGTCCGGCCGCGGATGCTCGAAGCCGTACCAACGCGGATAGTCGGCAGGGTCGCGCAGGCGGAAGTCCGGCCCGAGATCGATGATCGCCGTACCTCTGTGCACGAGCTCCGGGACCATGCCGGCGGCCGCGCCGTGGGGGAGGGCCAGAAAGGCGGCATCGAGGTCCTCGGGGAGCTGGGTGCCCACGGTCAGTCCGGTCGTGGCCAGCTGGGGATGGAAGCCACCGATGGGGTCGTCGTGGCGGTCACGCCCGGCGAGCCCGGCGATCTCGACGTTGGGGTGCCGGCTCAGGAGGCGGATCAGTTCGCTGCCCACGTACCCGGTGGCGCCGATGATCCCGACGCGGAGTTTCCGTGGGCCACCGTCTGGCTGTTCGCCGCCACGCGAGCGAGGGAGGAGGCCCGACGACGCGTCCGTCGCGGTCGCGGCAGGCGATTCGAGTCCGGTGCTCACAGGCACGTCTCCGCGCTCGTGGGCAGGACGCCCACGCACGCGAGCCCGCTCACAGGCGGGTGACTCGGGCGGCTCGCCGGGATCGGATGGACGGTCGTCATCGGGTGGATGACTATACAGGACAAGTGCATAGTCATGCAACTAGCTGCGCAGCCCGCGGTGGCCGTCAGGAACAATCCCTACTTGTCAAGTCGGGATTGTATGGTATCGTCGCCGCGACGACCCGGACCCCCGCCAGGAGACTCGCCGAGATGCCCAACGCCGTCCCGGCAGACGCTGCCGCCGCGCTGCCGCCCGCTCGCATGATCGACCCGCGCGGGCATCGCTTCGGCGCCGGCGTGTCGGCCGTCATCCTGGGCGTCGCGGTCGTGCTCCAGGCACCTGTCCTGGTGCTCGTCGCCCTGCTGTCGATCGGGACGTCAGCGGCGTTCGGCCTCAAGTACTCGATCTATGGCGCGATCTGGCGCCGCATCGTCAAGGTCGCCGGCTTCGGCTCGACAGAGCCCGAGCACGAGTACCCGCCGCGTTTCGCGCAGTTCCTGGGGTCGATCGCGCTGACGCTGTCATTGCTCGCGTTCATCGCCGGTGCGCCGGTCCTGGGCTGGGTGTTCGCGCTCGCCGTCGCGGGGCTGCAGACGTTGCTCGCGGCGACCGGCTACTGCCTGGGCTGCCGGCTGTACTTCCTGCGCTGGTTCGTGCCGGACCTCGCCACCCGGCTGTGGACCCGTGGCCGGGTGTCGCGCGTGCCGTTCGCGGTGGAGCCGATCCGCTACTCGTAGCCGGTCCGCGTCGCGGCGGCGGTGCCGCTGCCCGCTCGCCTGCGCGGTGCCGCTGCCCGCCTGAGTCCGCTCGCGTGGGGCGTGCAGCCGGTCTCGACGGCTCGCTCCCGGCGACGCCCGCCGCCGCCAGATCGGGCTCCGCGATCTGCCGCTCCGGGCTGTAGGCCCCGGAACATGGGTCTCGCGCTCGCTGGGCGTACATACGGACTACTCAGGCATCGAGGTGGGGTCCACAGGTGCCCTTCCGCCGTCATCGCGCTCGCCCAGGGGCCACGACGGCGAGCGCCGGGCGGGTCTTCCACGAGCCTTCCTGGGCCGTTCCCCCGCTGGGATGTGCGGGTAGCGAGCGCCGGGCGGCACGAGCGCATGGCGGCGCGCTCCGGCGCGCTCCGCCGCGCTCCGCCGCCCACCGAGCCCGTGAGCCCTACCCCGGGAGGATGTCCGGCCGCTGATGCGGTCCCGTCGCCACGACCTCGCCCGACGACTCCAGTGGCTGCTCCCCGGTGGAGTGGATGGCGTAGCGGTGATGGACCACAGTCGCGCCGGCCGAGATCATCGCGTTGACCGGGCAGTACTTGGTGGCCGACAGCTCGATCGACCGCCGGATCGCCGCCTCGCTCAGGTCGGTGCCCCAGACTTCGTGCACGACCGTGATCTCCGTGAAGACCTGCGGGTACTCATCGCGCTGGCTGCCGGATGCATGGATCTCGTAGCGCGTGATGGCCTGACGCTTCTTGGTCGTGATCGAGATGACATCCATCGCGCTGCACGACGCGAGCGCCGCGATGATCGTCTCGACCGGACTGCCGCCCTGGTTCGATTCCCGATCGTCGAAGTCGTACGGGTGCCCGGACGATGGCTCCGCCCGGAAATGCATGCCGGCCTGGTGGACGAGATCGACGGATTTGTGGGTGGGCATGAGACCTCGATGCTAGTCGCTGGCGGATGGACCGACGGGCACGACGCCGCTGTCGGCAAGGAATTGCTCGCGATAGAGCCGCGCATACAGGCCGCCCTGGGCGAGGAGTTCGGTGTGCGTGCCGCGCTCGACGATGCGGCCGCGGTCGTAGACGAGGATCCGGTCGGCGCGCAGGATGGTCGACAGGCGGTGGGCGATGGCGACCGTCGTGCGGCCTTCCATCAGGCGCTCGAACGCGGCCTGGATCAGCCGCTCGGAGACGGTATCCAGTGCCGACGTGGCCTCGTCAAGGATGAGGATGCGCGGGTCCTTGAGCAGCACCCGGGCGATCGCGATGCGCTGCTTCTCCCCGCCAGAAAGCTTGTATCCGCGCTCACCGACGACAGTGTCGTAGTGCTCCGGCAGGTCCATCACCCGGTCGTGGATGGCCGCGGCGCGCGCGGCCGCCTCCATCTCGGCCTCGGTCGCCTCGGGCTTCGCGTAGAGCAGGTTGTCGCGCACGGACGCATGGAACAGGTACGTCTCCTGGGTCACGACGCCGATCACGTCGCCGAGCGACGCCAGGGCGATCCGCCGCACATCGATGCCATCGATCTCGACGGCGCCGGCGTCCACGTCGTAGAGCCGCGGGATCAGGTAGGTGGTCGAGGTCTTGCCGCTGCCCGAGGGCCCGACGAGGGCAACGAGTTCCCCTGGTTTCGCCTCGAACGCGATGTCCTCGAGCGCGAACGCCGGGGCGATCTCGATCGTCGGGAGCAAGCCTCGCGTGTCGGCGTCAGACGCTGGCGAGCCTCCGACCAGGGCCTCGACCGCCGGCTCATCGGCCTCGGCCGCGCCGATCGCGATGTCCGTCTCTTCCCTGGTCAGGTGCTCGTGGCCGTCGGCGACGGCGGCCAGTGCCCGCGACGAGGGGACGACCTCGGTCGGGTAGCGGAAGCGGACGTCGCGGAAGCGCAGGGCCCCGCGGACCGTCGTCTTGTCCAGCGTGACCGCCTCCGGCGCGTCCACGATCTCCGGGTCCATCTCGAGGTACTCGAAGATCCGGTCGAACAGGGCGAGCGCGCCCTGGATCTCGACCTGGACGTTGAGCAGCTGACCGAGTGGGAAGAACAGGCGGGACTGGAGGGTCGTGAAGGCCACGATGTCGCCGATGGTCGGCGCCGTCGGGTCGCCCTGGATGGCCAGGAAGCCCGCCAGCCAGTACACGAACGCGGGGGTGATGCTGAAGATCGTGCCGATGATCATGAAGAACCAGCGGCCGACCATGGCCTGGCGGATCTGGAGGGCAGCCAGCTTGGCATTCAGGCCGCGGAACCGCTTCACGGAGTTCGCCTGCTGACCGAAGGTCTTGGACAGGAGCATGCCGCTGACCGACAGGGTCTCCTCGGTCAGGGCGGACATCTCGGCCAGGGACTTCTGGGTCTCCGTGCTGACCTCGCGACGGACCTTGCCGACGCGGAACGTGAGGTACATGAAGAACGGCAGGAGGCCCAGCGACAGGGCGGTCAGCCGCCAGTCGATGAGGAGCATCGCCACGACTGTGCTCAGGGCCACGGCGACGTTGCTGGTGACGCTGCTGGCCGTGTCCGTGACGACTGATTGGACGCCACCGACGTCGTTGGCCAGGCGACTCTGGATCTCGCCGGTCCGGGTCTCCGTGAAGAACCGCAGCGGCATCCGCTGGAGGTGCGAGTAGAGCGCGCCACGCAGGTCCTGCATGACGTTCTGACCGATGAGGTTGTTGAGGTACGACTGGCCGACGCCGATGAGCCCGGTGACGATGGGCAGGACGATCATCAGGCCGACGTACAGGTTGAGCAGGAACCAGTCGCGCTGCGGGATGGCCTCGTCGATGAGGAGCTTGAGCAGGTACGGGTTGGCGAGGCCGATCAGGCTCGTCAGCAGGATCGCGACGAGGACGACGACGACCTGCCCGCGGTACGGCTTGAAGAACGCGACGATGCGTCGCAGGGTCTGTCCGCGACGTTCCTTCGGGACCGGGTCGAAATCGGTCGACGGCATCCCGAACGGCCCGCCCGTGCGTCCGCCCCCGCCGCCGGTCCCGCGCCCGCCGCGGCCGACGCCTCCGGTGGCGGCCCTGGTGCCGCCTCGCGGGAGGCTCACGCGCTCACCACGCGGTGGCGGTCGCGGCCTCGGTGATGCCCTGCGCTTCGAGCCAGCGCTCCGCATCGATGGCCGCCTTGCAGCCGTCGGCGGCCGCTGTCACGGCCTGGCGGTAGCGATGGTCATGCACGTCGCCGGCGATGAACACGCCGTCGATCTTGGAATCGGTCTCGTCGTGGACCACGAGGTAGCCCTTCGCGTCGACATCGAGCCAGTCGGCGAAGGCTTCCGTATTGGGCTTGTGGCCGATCGCGATGAATACGCCGTCAAGCGACATGTCGGACTCGACGCCGCTCTTCGTGTCGCGCAGGCGGATCCCCTCGACCTTGCTGTCGCCGAGGATCTCCTCGACCGCCGTGTTGGTGTGGACCTCGATCTTGGGGTGGGCCAGGGCACGATCGATCATGATCTTGCTGGCCCGAAAGGTGTCGCGACGGTGCAGGAGATGGACCTTGGTCGCGAAGCGGGTGAGGTAATTCGCCTCCTCGAAGGCCGTGTCGCCGCCGCCCACGACCGCCAGCTCACGATCCTTGAAGAAGAACCCGTCACACGTCGCGCACGCGGACACGCCCCGGCCGCGCAGCCGCGTCTCGCTCTCAAGTCCCAGCCACATCGCGGATGCGCCGGTGGCGACGATCACGGACTGGGCGCGGTATTCCGTCCCGCGGGCCCAGATCCGGAACGGGCGCTCGGACAGGTCCACGCGCTCGATATCGACGTCGACCACGCGGGACCCGAAGCGCTCGGCCTGCGCACGCATCGCGGCCATCAGGTCGGGGCCCTGGATGCCGTCGGGGAAGCCCGGGTAGTTCTCGACGTCGGAGGTGAGCATCAACTGGCCACCCGGTGCGGAGCCGGCGAGGACCACGGGCTCCAGGTTGGCACGGGCCGCATAGATCGCGGCGGTCAGCCCGGCTGGGCCTGAACCGACGATCACGACCTTCGCGTCGACCCGACCCTCGGCGCTGGCGATGGTGCTTGGTCCGCCCGTGGCGGTGACGGCTGCGGCGTCGGTCGGAGAGTCGACCATCGCGATGGACATGCCCCCGAACGGGTTGGTCGCCTTGGAGCCGTTGGTCTCGTCTGTCATGTCCTCGATCCTACCATAAAGTGGATACCCCTGGGGGGTATCAGGGGAGCGTCCGAAGCGCCGGGATCACATCGCGGCCGATGCGCTCCAGGCGGTCCGGATCGAACACGTCAGCCGTACTGAAGATGATGTGCTGCGCGCCGGCGTCCGACAGCTCGCTGAACCGATCGACGACCTGCGTCGCGGTCTCCGTGCCGCGCCCGCCGTCCTCGGTCACGTTGACCGTCTGGAGTGTGGATCGTTCGATCTCCTCGGGATCCCGCCCGACCGCCGCGCAATGCTCGGCGAGGATGGCGTACTTGCGGGCGATCGCCTCGGGCGAGCCGAAGACGTTGCACGCATCGGCGTACTCGGCGACCAGGCGGAGCGTCTTCTTCTCGCCGCCGCCGCCGACCATGATCGGCACGCGCGGTCGCGAGATGGACTGCGGCGAGTTCAACAGGCGCGTGGCGTGCAGATGGTGGCCGTCCAGCGGCTGATCCGTCCCACGTTCGCCGGTCCACATGCCATGCGCCATCTGCAGCGTGTCCTCAAGCTGCTCGAAGCGTTCGCCGAGCGGCGGGAAGCGGAAGCCGAGCGAGCGCGATTCATCCTCGTTCCAGGCGGCGCCGATGCCCAGCCAGGCCCGACCGCCGGTCAGCACGTCGAGGGTCGTCGCGGCCTTGATCCACAGGCCCGGATCGCGGTAGTGGACGCCGCCGACCATCAGGCCGAGGCGTGCCCGCGCCGAGTGCGCCGCCATGAAGCCGAGCGTCGTCCATCCCTCGAGCATGGGCTCGTCCGGCTTCCCGACGCCACGGATCTGGAAGAAGTGGTCCATCACCCAGATGGAGTCGAAGCCGATGTCGTCGGCCTGGCGCACGACGCGGGCGAGGGTCGGCGCGATGGCTTCCGGCCCGCCGGGCCATGTGAACGAGCGGATCTGCAGGCCGACCTTCATGGGACGCGGAGCGTACGCCAACCGCCCGTTGCGCGCGCAACGGCCCGTGTCATCTCAGCGGAAGAGGTCGGTCTCCGGGGGCATGAGCGTGTCGGCGATCCGGCCCTCGCCGCGCTGGAACGCTGCACCGCGCACGAGCGCCAGCGGCCGACCCGCGGCCTTGCCCAGGGCGAGCTCGGCAGCACTCGCCAGCTCGTCGGCCACGGCGCGGATCGTCGAGCGCATGACGCGCCCGTCGGCGTCCGGCTGGCCGCGCATATCGTCGAGCGGCAGGAGCCCGGACACGCCGATCGCCACGTCGGTGATGCCGTAGCGCCACGGGCGGCCGAAGCTGTCGCTGACGATGACCGGCAGATCCGTGCCGAGACGCGCATGGATCGCCGCCCGGATCGCGTCGGCCGATGCGTCCGGGTCCACGGGCAGGAGGGTCACGATCTCGCCCGACTTCGGCCCCACGTTGGACGCATCGATACCGCCGTTCGCGCACACGAAGCCGTGCCGCGTCTCCGTGATGACCACGCCGTTGGCCATGCGCACGACGCGGCGTGCCTCCCGCAGCACGACCTCGACCTGGCGGGCGTCACGGTCCCAGCGCTCGGCAAAGGCGACGGCCTCGGGCCGCGGCTCGATGGTGGTCAGGTCCACGATCGCGCCCTCGGCCTTGCTGACGATCTTCTGCGTCACCACGAGCACGTCGTCCGAGCGCAGCGGGAGGAGATCCGATGCCATCGCCACGGCCTCGGCGATCAGGGTCGGCAGGTCGTCACCCGGGACGATCTCGCCGATACCGCCGATCGCGACGGCTTCGATCCGCCCGTCAGCCACGGGCGAGCTCGGGGTCGGCGGTCTGGGCCAGGACCAGGTCGTCGGGCGTGTCGAGGTCCAGCCGCAGCGGCCCGGCCAGCTCGACCAGCAGCGCGCCCGCTTCGAGCGCGGCGGCCGCATGGGCCGCGCGGCTGTCGCCACCGAAACGGACGTCGATGGCGTCGGGGGGCGCCACGAGGAGCGCATTCGTGCCGCGGCCGTGGCGGTCAGGGACGAGCGCGACGAGGGGCCGCCCGGGACGTGCCAGCGGCGCCAGCACCGTCTCGATCGCCTCGGCCGTCGCATCGGGCAGGTCGGTCGGGAGGATGAGGATCGCCGTCGCCCCGGCCGCGATCGCCTCGGCGCGGGCCTCGCGGAGGCCGTCGTTCAGGCCCGACGACCGCTGCTTGATCGGACGCGCCCCGAGCGCCCTCGCCAGCTCGCGGACCTCGTCGTCGGGGGTGATGACGAGGACCTCGGCGATGGACGTGACCCGCATGGCCGCACCGATCGTGCGCCGCGCGAGCGATGCCGCGAGGTCATGGCGCTCCTCGGCGTCGAGCACGGCCCCCAGGCGCGACTTCGCGCCGTCCAGGGTGCCCACGGGGATGATCGCGATGACGTTTGGACTCGCGCTGCGGTGTGGCATGTCCGCGATGGTACGGGAGGGACCGGGCCAGGGCGCGGGCAGAGTCGACCGGCCGCTATCCGGCGGAGGTGGCGGCGTCCAGCACGGAACGGGCGACGCGGGCACGGCCGGCCTCGTCGGCCATGATCGTGTCCGCGGCCACGGACCGGATGCCGAGGGCCTCGATCGCGGGCAGGAGGTCGGCGTCCACCGCGTCGATGACGACGGCATCGACGAGACCGGCGTACTGCCGCGCGACGCCGACCGCGCTCGACTCCAGCCCGAGCGAGGTCAGCATCCGGTCGGCTGGTCCCTTGAGCGCCCGGCCGCCGATGATCGGGCTGACCGCGACGATGGCCGCGCCGCGTGTCCGGGCGCCCGCGACCGCATCACGCATGCCCGGGACGGCGAGGATCGGCCCGATCGAGACGATGGGGTTCGAGGGACCCAGGACCACGACATCGGCGGCCGCGAGTGCCTCGAACACGTCGCCGCTGGGCCGGGCATCGGCGATGCCCCCGAATCGGACCTCGTGGACGTCCGGGACCTGCTGGCGATGGACGAAGTACTCCTGGAAGTCCAACCAACCATCGTCGGTCCGGACCGCGGTGCGCACGGGGACGTCGGTCATGGGCAGGATCGCGGTCGGGATACCGGAAGCCACCTGCAGCCCCCGGACGGCCGTCGTCAGACGCGCCCCTCCAGCCAGCCGTGCGTGTCGGGCGATGTGCGTCGCGACGTCGCGATCGCCAAGGCGGAACCAGGCGTCCTCGCCATACGCGGCGAGCGCATCCATCACGGTCCACGTCTCGCCCGTGACCCCCCAGCCGCGCTCGAAATCGAACCTGCCGGACAGCATGTACAGGACGGCGTCATGGTCCGGCATCACGAGCAGGCCGTGTCGCTCGGTGTCGTCCCCAGTGTTCACGATGACGGTCAGGTCGCCCGGCGGCAGCACGGCCTGGAGACCGGCCGCGAGCTTGGCGCCGCCGGTCCCGCCCGCCAGTGCGACGACTCTCATGGCGCGAGCAGCGCCGCGACCTCGCCCATCCGGTCGATGGTCTCGTGGTCGAACGGCGCGGGCATGCGCACCATGATCGTCGTGAAGCCCATGGCGACGTACGGTCGCAGGGCATCGGCGACCACCTCGGGAGGACCGGCAATGTGGGGCAGATCGCCCATCGAGTCGATGCCGTTGTGCGCCATCAGCTCGTCCATGCGCGCTCGGGCCGCCGCCGCGTCGTCGCGGATGATGATCGGGAAGCTGATCGTGCGTTCCAGGGTGGCCAGGTCGCGGCCGACCTCGGTGGCGTGCACCTCCAGCGCTGCGACGGCCTCCCGGGCATCCTCCGGCTCACCCGACGTGTTCCAGGCATCGGCGCGGAGCGCGACGGTGCGCAGGGTCTTCCGTCGTCCGGAGCCGCCGATGAGGATCGGCAGGTGCTCCTGGACCGGACGGGGCTCGCACAAGGCATCCCGAAGCGTGTAGCGCGGCCCGTCGTGGGTCACACGCTCCCCGTCGAGCAGCCGACGCAGCAGCATCACCGATTCGTCGAGCCAGTCGAGCCGAGCGCCCGGACTCGTCCCGAAGTCGATACCGAAGGCGTCGTGCTCCCGCTCGAACCAAGCCGCGCCGATCCCCAGCACCGCGCGGCCGTCCGAGACATGGTCCAGGGTCGTGGCGAGCTTGGCGGTGAGCCCCGGGGTGCGGAACGTGTTGGCCCCGACCAGGAGGCCGAGTCGCACGTTGCGTGTCAGGGGCCCGAGCGCCGCCATCGTGGTCCAGCCCTCGAGGATCGGCTGCTCCCACGGGCCGAAGATGGCCAGCAGGTGGTCCCACGTCCAGACGGAATCCCAGCCGCTGGCATCGCCGGCGAGCGCCGCGTCGCGAAAGGCCGGCCAATCCGTGGCCTGCGACCAGAGTTGCAGGCCGGTCCGGATACCGGGCGCGGTCACCGGTCAGTCCAGGTGGTCGTAGATCGACTCGAGGCGGATCCGGAAGCTGATGCGCTCCTGCCGCTCGAACCGGGTCGTGATCATCGACTCCGCCTCCGTGGGGTCGTCGTCGTGGTAGTGGCGGGCCATGGCCGCGATGTCGGCCTGCGCCTGCGGCTGGTCGGTGACTGCGATCGCGCTGCCGGTCAGGCCGATCCAGCGATAGCCGTCGGTGCGGTCCGCGATGGCGACGCTGACCCGGGCATCGCGCTGGAGGTTCGCGGGCCAGCGGCGTCCCATGGCACTGTTGACCACGAGGTCGTCACCGTCGATGAGGTACCAGATGACGGCCTGCCGCGGGGCGCCGTCCGGGTCGACCGTGGCGATGGTGAGGAAGTGCTTGTCCGCGAGGAATGCGCGGAGTCGGTCGGTCAGGGGGGTCGTGGCCATGCCTCGGATGGTACGGCAGGTGCGCCGGCTCCGGCCGGCGGCGGACCGGGACTCGCGCTGCCGAAGGCGCCCGCCGAGGCGAATCAGTCGGAGGCGCGCGCCGGAGCGTGGGTACCGGCTGAAACGGTGCGGCTCGCGACGATGCGCTCGTGGACCGCTCGACGCACACTCTCCCGCCGCGCGTCGAGCCGGAGCGACTCGATCGGTCGCGGCATGGCCGGCTCCGGTGCGGGCTTGCCGAGCAGGTAGCCCTGGCCGAGGTCCACGCCGAGCGCACTGATCATGGCCAGGTCCGCGCGTCGCTCGATGCCTTCGGCGAGGAGCCGCGCGCCGATCCGGCGCCCGAACGAGACGAACGCCTCCACGAGGGCCTGCTTGGCGTCATCGCGAGCGATGCCGGCCACGATCTCGCGATCGATCTTGATGACCGTCGGGCGGAGGGCGGCGATCAGGGCGAAGCTCGCATAGCCCGCCCCGGCGTCGTCGATGGCGAACCCGAACCCGGCCCGACGCAGCGCCTTGACGGCGCGCTTGAGGGGGACGACGTCAGCGACCGCCTGCTGCTCGGTGCACTCGAGCGTGATCTGGCGCGGGTCCAGGCCGTGACTGCGCACGAGGTCGGCGAAGGCGCCCGCCTCGAACCGCGCGTCGAGCAGGCTGGGCGGCGTGATGTTGACCGCGACGCGCATCGACGGTGCGTTGCTCGCCAGTCGGGCTCGTTCGAACATCCCGGCCCGCTCCAGGATCACGGCGATGAGGAACACGTCGAGTTCGACCGAGCGCTCGGTGTCGATCGCCGCCTGGACGATCGCCGTGATCGACTGCGGCAGCATCGGCATCTCAGGCCGGAACAGGCATTCGTATTCGTGCAGGTCGCCGGTGGACAGCTCGACGATCGGCTGGAACGCCACGCCATGGAGCTTGCGCAGGCTGAAGAAGTAGTCGAGGGTCTTGGTCTGGACGACCTGGGTCGAGGGCGCCATGCCGATTCGTGCGGCCAGGCCGGACTCCTGGACCGCCGTCGACAGCGCCGTGAGGTAGCGATCGGCCGGTGGCAGGTTCGTGTCGACGGCCACCAGCCCGTAGTCCGGCGCCTTGGCGTCCTGCGCGATCCGTGCCGCCGCGCCATCGGTCAGGGCAGCGCCCGGGCCGATCAGGACGGCACCCGAATCGAGCTCGAGGACGCGGCTGCGCGGCACGACCTCGGCAAGGCGGTGCACGAATCGGATGTCGCGCGACCAGAGCAGCCGCTCGTCGGGTATCGCTTGCTGATTCCGGAACAGGCGCACGGTCGCTCCGAGGCGGATCTGGGCAGCGCGGTCGATGGACACCCGCGCCAGCCCTCATCATCCGGTCACGACGACCCGTACGGGGCCGTCCGACCGTCCCGGAACGCCCCGTACTTTGGTCGGATGGCCACGGCGACTCACCGGTCAGCCGAGGCGTTCGCCCGCCAGGATCGCGAGGTCCAGCCGGTTCTCCGGCGGTGCCAGCGGGCACGCCCAGCGTGGGTCGTACGCACACGACGGCTGGAAGGCGAAATTGAAGTCGAGGATCAGGCGGCCGCCGCGGGCATCCATGCCCAGATCGGCGCTCTTGGCCGAGTCCAGGAGGTACCGCCCGGCGCCATATGTCGCCTCGCCGTTGGTGCCGTCGCGGAACGGCAGGAAGACGCCGCCCGCGTAGCCGGCCATCCAGAAGATGGAGAGCGGGCGCTCACCGCCCGGGAACGGGACCCGGACGGTGCCGATCCGGCTGAATGCGAGTGTGTCCGGGCCGCTGTTGGGGAGCGCAAGCGGCACGGCCCCTGGGGCGGGCGGCGGGGCGGGCTCGATCGCGACAGCGAACCGCAGGGCCGGATCGTGATCGAAATGTGCCGCCCGGAACGACGACCGGCGATCAGGCGGCAGGGGCGACTGGGAGTGCGTGCGATAAAGGTTCTCGCGGACGGAACGCCAGTGGGCGAGGGCGATGGCCGGGTCGGCGGCAGCCATCACCCGGACCTCCACGTACAGCGCGGCGATCCGCCGGCGCCAATCGGCCAGCTCCAGGTGCTCGATCGCGCTCGATGGGTCGCTCACGAGCGACGGCGCACCGTGCCGAGGACAAGCCAGGCGCCCACCACGATGAGGATCACCGGCCATGCCTCGCGCCAGCGGATAGCCGGCATGTCCAGCCGGAGGGTCTCGGAGGCGAAGAACCAGAGCCCGATACCGAGCACGATGAGCCCGAACAGGATGCCACTGGTACGGCCCGAAGCATCGCGCCGGTGGTGGGGCGCCCATGCCGGTTGTGGCGGAACGGCTCCGGGCGACGGCGGCGTCGACGTCGGCTGGGGGTCCGGGCCACCGGGCGCCTGGCCCGCCCCTGGCAACGGGATCCTCGCGGTCGGGTCGTTCGGCTCGTCAGTCATCGATCGGTCGCTCCTCGCTCCATGCGGGCCGCGTGCGCTGTCGGCGCCGTCCGGCGTGGCGTGCCCATCCTAGTCGCGACCCCTAGAATCCGGGCGGCCGACCGGTGTCGTCGGCTCACAGGCAGATGGATGGAGGCAGGCGTGGCGGACACGGCGGAGATCGGCGTCTTCGGAGGCTCAGGGTTCTACTCGCTGCTGGAGGATGTGCGCGAGGTCAAGGTCGATACGCCGTACGGCCCGCCGTCGGATTCGATCTTCCTGGCCGAGGTCGCGGGGCGTCGGGTGGCGTTCCTGCCGCGCCACGGGCGCCGACATACGATCCCGCCACACCTGATCAACTACCGGGCCAACGTGTGGGCGATGCGGTCGCTTGGGGTGAAGGCGGCCATCTCGCCGTGCGCGGCCGGCTCGCTCCAGCTGCATGTCAAGCCCGGTGACTTCGTCGTGAGCGACCAGTTCGTGGACCGCACGTCCGGTCGCGCCGACACGTTCTACGACGGTCCCATCGTGACCCACCTGTCCTCCGCCGAGACCTACGACCCGGTCTTGCGGCAGCTCGCCATCGACACGATCCGCGACCACGGCATCGAGGTCCACGAGCGCGGCACCGTCGTCGTCATCCAGGGCCCGCGCTTCTCGACCAAGAGCGAATCCACGTGGTTCAGCGACGCCGGCTGGGAGGTCATCAACATGACCCAGTACCCGGAAGCGTGGCTGTGCCGCGAACTCGGCATCGCGGTCGTCAACATCGCGCTCATCACCGACTACGACGCGGGAGTCCACGAGGGCACGGAGGCGGTCAACGCCACGGATGTCCTCGAGGTGTTCCAGGCGAACGCGTCGCGCATCCAGGCGGTCGTCCTGGATCTGATCGGGCGGTTCCCGACTGACCTCGATGCCCTCGGCGCCGCGGATGCGCTCAGGCCGACGCGCGGCGACGGACATACGGTCTCGGCCGAGGACATCCGACTGTTCGAGACAGGACTCTGAGCACCGTGCCGCCCGATGGCGCCACGGGCGCCCTGCCGATCGGCGTCTGCCTGCGGGCCATCCGCGCGGAACCCGGGTGGTGGCTCGACAGCGCGCGACGCCTGGACGCCGCGGGCTACTCGGGACTGTGGTGCTGGGACCACGTCATGGGCCGGGGCGATCCGACCGTCCCCGTGGTCGAGGGCTGGACGATGCTGTCGGTGGCCGCAGGAGCCACCACGCGGGCCACGATCGGGCCATTCGTGTTGAACGTCATGAACCGTCACCCGGCGCTGGTCGCCCGGATGGCCTCGACCCTCCACATCGCGAGCGGCGGCCGCCTGATCCTCGGCATCGGGATCGGCGGAGCGCCACGCGAGCACGAGGCCTACGGCATCGACTTTCCGGCACCGCCCGAACGCGTGGCTCGCCTGGAGGAGGCCGTCGCGGTGATCCGGGCGCTGTGGACCGGTGGTCCGGTCACCCGCGAATCGCCGTATTACCCGCTCGCGCAGGCCGCCGCATATCCGGTCCCGGACCCGGCGCCCCGGATCGTCATCGGGGGCGAGACGCCGAACGGCGCGCGCCTCGCGGGCCGCATCGGCGATGGCTGGACGGCATTCGACTCGAACTTCGAGGCCAACCTGCCGCTGTACCTGGAGTCGCTGGCCGCGGCCGGGCGGCGGCGCGAGGACCAGCTGGTGCTCGTTGCCTTCCAGGGCGACTGGCTCGGGGACGAGTCCGTGCGCGACACAGGCTGGATCCAGGCCCCACGCGAGACGTGGGAACGCTGGCGCGCCGCGGGAGCCGATGGCGCGATCGTGCTCGCCCGGACCACCGATGACGTCGATGCCCTGGTGGACGCCGTCGATCGCTGGTAGGCGCCGGCGTCGGGCGGGCGGGTCCTAGGCGAAGAACGCCTCGATGGCGGCGGTGTCGTCGGACGTGGCCCACCGTTCGGTGGCCTTGCCGTCGCGCAGGTGGAAGACCTCGGCGGTCCGATAGGTGAGTGTCTGGTCGCCCCGTGTCGCGGTGGCGGTCCCCAGCACGACGGCGTGCTCGTCGTTGGCCATGATGTCGTGGACGTCATAGGCGATCGTGAAGTCCTGCGCGTCGCCCATCATCGAGGCTCGAAGCTCGTCCTTGCCTCGACGTGGTTCAGCCCGTCCGATCTCGTGCCAGACGATGTCGTCGGCCATGAACGCGTCGACGACGGCCATCTCCTCCTGGGCCTTCGACATGTCCATTTCGTTCATCGCCTGCATCGCGCGTCGGACGACAGCGACGTTCGGGTGCTCGGCCATGTGCAGCCTCCTCTCGTGGCACCGTCGCCTCGAGACGTGGGCTCGAGCGGGCGCCGGATACCAGCGCATCCCTCCGCGCAATCCCCGGTCTGACCCCGTCTGACCCCGTCCGGCCCGGTTCGTGGCACCATCCGATGCGTGACCTCGACGTCCCCGATCAGCGCCGCTCCGATCAGCGCCGCCGAACCCACGCACCCGTGCGTTCGCTGTGGCGCACCGGTCGGACCGGGGATCGGGCTGTGTGAACGCTGCAACCCCCTTGGCCTGCGCGACACCGCGTCATCCCAGGTCCATGGGTCGGTCTTCATCGCGATCGCCGTCGCGGTCATCGGGCTCGCCGTGTTCGCCCGGTTGGCGTTCGCCGGCGTCGGTCCGTTCGAGAGCTCCATCGATGCTGTCGAGCCTGCCGCGGGTGGCCTCGCGGTGACGATGACGGTGCGCAATGACGGCGAGGCGGCCGGGCAGACGACCTGCCGGGTCGCCGACGAGGGACGGTCGGGCGGGGCGGAGGTCCTGCTCATCCCGCGGCTGGAGCCCGGGGAGAGCCGCACGTTCCAGCGGACGCTGACCCAGCTCGGCACCACGGTGCGCCCGCTCGTCATCGAGTGCCGGACGCCATGACCAGTCCTGCCCCGCCCGCCGACTCGCCGACCGACCTGGGGGACGACCTCGCCTTCTCGATCGCGCTCGCCGCCCGAGCCGGTGAGATCCTGATGGACCGCTACGAGCGGTTGGAGCGGATCGACTACAAGTCGGCCCGCGACGTCGTGACCGAGGCCGACCACCAGTCCGAGGCGCTCATCCTCGACGCCGTTCGGCAGCGCCACCCGACCGACGCGATCCTGGCCGAGGAGACCGGGGAGCACCAGGCGGTCGCCGGTGAAGCCCCTCTGTCCGGGCGTGGCCGTGTCTGGATCATCGACCCGCTCGACGGGACGGTGAACTACGCGAACGGCATCCCGTTCTTCTGCGTGTCCATCGGTCTCATCGTCGACGGTGTGCCTGCCGTCGGCGTGATCCACGACCCGACACGCGGCGAGACCTTCGCGGCCACTGCTGGGGGCCCGGCCCTCCTGTCCGGCTCGTTGGGGGAGGGGAGTCGTGCGATCCAGGCCTCCGGAAAGGAACGCATGACCGACTTCGTCATCTCGATGGCCCTCAACGGGCGATCGGCGGCGAGCCGGACGAGTAGGGTCCGCAAAGCGATCCGCATCTCGCGAAACATGGGATCCGCGGCCCTGGCCCTCGCCTACGTGGCCAACGGGCGTTTTGATGCCTTCGTCCAGCAGGGCGGACTGTCCGCCTGGGATGTGGCGGCCGCAGGGCTCATCGCCGAACGTGGCGGGGCCGTCGTCAGCTCGATGGACGGCGAGGGCTGGTTCGATCTCGCCCGTGGTCCGGCGTCGATCGGCCTCCTCGCAGCCCCGGCCGCCCACCACGGGACGCTCCTCGACCTGACGCGCTGAGGTCGCCCGGCGCTCGGGCGGGGCCGCGATCGCCGCGGGTCAGTCCTCGTCGAGCCAGCGATGGGGGCGACGGCGCAGGCGGTCCAGCCCCCACTCGTCGCAGAAGGCCTCCCACTCGACGCGCGGCGTACCGTCCCAGCGCAGCTCGTCGGGGTCGCGCTGACGGATCGGGACACCATCCTCGACCGTGCGCAACCGGGCGAGATCGCGGTACAGGAGCGCGTCCTGCCAGTGTTCGCGAAGGGTCGCGGCCAGGCTGACCGCGCGACCGCCGCCGACCCCCGGCACTTCCCATGCCGACGCGCGCTCGGGAACGTCCTCCAGATGACCGTATCGGGCGAGGACGGCCGCCGCGGATTTGGCGCCCCAGCCCGGGAGTCCGGGATACCCGTCCGAGCTGTCGCCGACGACGGCAAGCCAGTCCGGGATGGACGTCGGCGGCACACCCCACTTCTGGCGGACACCGGCGTCGTCATAGACGATGTTCCGCCGCCGATCCCAGAGCACGACCCGATCGTCGATGACGAGCTGTGCCATGTCCTTGTCCGGGGTGCACACGACGATGCGCTCGACGCGTGGGTCGGCGCCGAACCTCACGGCGGCTGCGCCGATGGCGTCGTCAGCCTCGTACTCGACCATCGGCCACAGGACGATGCCCAGGGCCTGGACGGCCGCTTCCGCGATCGGGAACTGGGCCACCAGCTCGGGCGGCATGCCCTCGGATGACTTGTAGCCCGGATAGAGCTCGTTCCGGAACGACTCGATGACGCGGTCCGTGGCGCACCCGACGTGCGTCGCCCCTTCTTCCCGCAGCAGGTAGAGCAGCTGGTCGCACAGTCCGGACACGCCCGACAGCGGGATCCCGTCGCGACCGAGGACGGGTGGGCGGGGCGCGAAGTGGGCCCGGAACAGCTCGTAGGTCGCGTCCACGAGATGGAGGCGCATGCGGTCAGGCCTCGCAGATGGAGCGGAGGCGCTCGAGATCGGCCTGGAAGATCCGCTCGAACACGCGGGCCTGCACCCTGGCGGCGAGGTGCGGCAGGATGGGCGCGACGAGGGTCTCGTCCCAGCGCAGGATCGTGGTCGTGCCGTCCGCGCCCGCTGCCAGTGTGATGAGGCCGCCGCCGCTGAACGATCCCTCGTGGCGGATCGCGAACCGATGCGGTGGAACGAACTCGGTGACTTCCACGGGATCGGTGACGCTGATCCCGAAGACGCGGACGGTCGCTTCGCCCCGCGTCCCGACGCGGATCGGCGGCTTCGTCAGGAGGCGGACGGACTTCATCTCGACCATCCAGCGCGGCTGGCCCACGATGTCCGCGACCTCCGCCCAGACACGCTCGATCGGGGCGTCGATGACGATGAGGCTCGAGATGGGGGTGGGTGCCCCGTCGCCATCGGTCCGTCGCAGGACGCGATCGATCACCCAGCCGATACCGAAGCCGAGCAGGGCCAGCCGGAGCAGGCCGCGGATCGGCCTCGGGATCATGGGGCGACCGAGCGAACCAGGTCGATGCCGGCGTCGCGCAACTCGTCGAGGGCGCGGGCGCCGTCTCCGGGCTCCAGACCCACGGCCGCGACCGCGTCGGTCAGGACGGCGGTCTCGAACCCGAGCGCCGCGGCATCGAGCGCCGTCGCCTTGACGCAGTAGTCCGTGGCGAGGCCCACGACGACGACCCGGGTGATCCCGCGGTCCCGCAGCAGGCCCTCGAGCTCCGTGCCGAGCGTCTCCCCGGTCAGCGGATCGCGCATGGTGAAGCCGGAATAGCCATCCTCGCCGTTGGCACCCTTGTGAATCCGGATCGCGTCCCCGGGGAGTGCCAGGTCCGGGTGGAGTTCAGCGCCCCACGTACCGGCCACGCAGTGCACAGGCCAGATCCCACCATCCCGCTCGAAGTGCGGGGTCGTCTCGGGATGCCAGTCCTGGGTTGCCGTCACGAGGGCACCAGCCGCGGTCGCGAAGCCGATCTCGTCGTTGATGACCGGGACCACGGATACCCCGCCGGGAACGGACAGGCCCCCGTCCGGATCGGCGAAGTCATTCTGGACATCGACGATGACGAGGGCCGTGTCGCGATCGTAGCGGTGCATGCGCCGAGCGTAGCAGGCGGTCGGGCGCCGGGCGGGCGGGTGCACGTCGGCACCCGCGGCGACACGCAAGGTCAGCCGATGAGGGCGGAGCGGTCGTCCGGCACGGTGTCGGGAACGGTCTGCTCCGGTGGCGACGGCGGCTCCACGTCGAGGAGGTAGCCGATCCCCTGGAAGGTCTTGATCCGGCCGGGCTCGCCGGGCTCTGCGCCGAGCTTGCGCCGGACGCGCGAGACCCAGACACGGAGGTACTGAAGGTCGTCGCGGTATTCCGGGCCCCAGACCTTGGTCAGGAGCTCCGTGTGCAGCACGACCTTGCCGGTGTTGGCCGCGAGATGCTGCAGCAGCAGCCACTCGGTCCTCGACAACTGCACGAGCTCACCGTTGCGGGTGACCATACGGCGCTCAAGGTCGATCTCGATGTCGTCGAACTTCAGGACGCCGGAACCGGGCTCGGCTCCGGAGGAGCGTCGAAGGACGGCGCGGACGCGCGCCGCGAGCTCGTCGGGATGGAACGGCTTGGCGATGTAGTCGTCGGCGCCAAGGTCCAGGCCCTTGGCCTTGTCGGCGGTGGAGCCCTTGGCGGTCAACAGGATGACCGGAACGGGGCGGCGTTCGCGCAACTGGCGCATGACCTCGATCCCGTCGAGGTCGGGCATTACGATATCGAGCAGGACGATGTCCGGCCGGACCTCCTCTGCCTTGGTCAATGCTTCCTCACCACTGCTGGCGGTGACGACGCGAAAGCCCTCTTCGCCGAGGGCGATGGACACGAGCTTGGTGATCCGTGGTTCGTCGTCGGCGACGAGTACGAGCGGCTGGGTACTCACCCGCGCACCTCCTGGGTGGATTGCATGGTGACGGACATGGTCACGGTCGTCACGTCAGGCGCGACCGGATCCGGTCGCGCCTGACGCAGGCGCGTGGGTCAGGACGCCTCGGGGGCGACGCTGGGCAGCTCGATGTTGACGTTGATGTCGTTGGGCGAATCAGTGGCGCCGGCGCCCGGGCCCATCAGGAAATACCACCCCGCTGCGAGCACGATGACGATGGCCAGGATGCCGAGGATGACCCCGGTGCTCGAGCCGCCGTCCTTGACGACGACAGTATCGCGATGATCGGACATGGTTGCTCTCCTCGGGTACGAACTGGGTCGTTGGGTTCGGACACTGCCCCAGGGGCGGCGACGGGGCGAATCGAGTCTGGGGTGACTCGCCTGGGCTCCAGCATCACCGGTCGAGCGTGCCGGCCAGTGCCGCCGGACCTTGCAATACCGCTACATCGGCATTACAGGACCGGCGACGTCACGCGACGCGACCAGGCCGCAGTCCCGGTCCGCGAGCGTTTGGGCTAGGCTTCCGATGATGCGCCCGACGGCGCTGCCACGGAGCCCTGCCCGCATGTACTTCGACGAGTTCAAGCACCAGCTGCCGGACATCGACCCGGCCGAGACTGACGACTGGATGACCTCCCTCGACCAGGTGGTCGAGCAGGCAGGCGAGACGCGCGCTCGATTCCTCATCTACAAACTGCTCAAGCGTGCGCGTCAGCTCCAGATCGGATTGCCGCCGCTGACCCAGACGCGCTACATCAACACCATCAGTCCCGAACAGGAGCCGACGTTCCCGGGCGATGAGGCGATGGAGCTGCGCGTCCGGCGCATCGTGCGCTGGAATGCCGTCGCCATGGTCCTGCGAGCGAACACACGGTTCAACGGCATCGGTGGGCATCTGTCGACCTACGCGAGTTCGGCGAGCCTGTACGAGACCGGGTTCAACCACTTCTTCCGGGGCAAGGACGGAGAGGGGAGTGGCGACCAGGTCTTCTACCAGGGCCATGCCGCGCCAGGGATCTACGCGCGAGCGTTCCTCGAGGGACGGCTGACGGAGGACCAGCTCGACCACTTTCGGCGCGAGAGCGTGCCGGGCCAGGGCCTGAGCTCGTATCCGCATCCCCGGCTGATGCCGGACTTCTGGGAGTTCCCCACGGTGTCCATGGGCCTGGGACCCATCAGCGCCATCTACCAGGCGCGCTACAACCGCTACCTGCACAACCGCGGGCTGCTCGACACGAGCGGCTCCCGGGTGTGGGCCTTCCTTGGTGACGGCGAGACCGATGAGCCCGAATCGCTCGGTGCGCTGAGCCTCGCCGCACGCGAGGGGCTCGACAACCTCACATTCGTCGTGAACTGCAACCTGCAGCGCCTCGACGGGCCGGTGCGCGGCAACGGCAAGATCATCCAGGAGCTCGAATCGGCCTTCCGCGGCGCCGGCTGGAATGTCGTCAAGGTCATCTGGGCGCGGGAATGGGATGACCTGTTGGCGCGCGACGTGGACGGCGTGCTGGTCCAGCAGATGAACGAGACGCTCGACGGCGAGTTCCAGAAGTTCACGGTCGCCGGCGGCGCCTACATCCGGGAACACTTCTTTGGTCCCGATCCGCGCCTGCGCAAGCTCGTCGAGCATCTGACCGACGACGATCTCGCCAAGCTGCGCCGCGGCGGACACGACTACCGCAAGGTCTACGCCGCATACAAGGCCGCCACGGAGCACAAGGGCGCGCCGACCGTGATCCTGGCGAAGACCGTCAAGGGCTGGACCCTGGGATCCGGCGTCGAAGCGCGCAACATCACCCACCAGGCGAAGAAGCTGTCGGAGAACGAGCTCCGGGTGTTCCGGGACCGGCTCCAGCTGCCGATCGCCGACGCCAAGCTCAAGGATGCGCCGTACTACCATCCCGGGCCGGATTCCGACGAGGTCCAGTACATCAACGAGCGGCGCAAGGCCCTGGGCGGACCGATCCCGCGCCGCGTCATCCGTCGCGACCAGTTGCCTGCCCCGGCGGCCGGGGTGGATGCCGAATTCGCCGACGGCAGCGCGACGCCAGTGTCCACGACCATGGTCTTCACCAGGATCCTGCGGAACCTCATCCGCGACAAGGAACTCGGTCCGCGGATCGTGCCGATCATCCCCGATGAGGCGCGGACCTTCGGCATGGACCCGCTCTTCAAGGAGGTCGGCATCTACGCTGCGCTCGGCCAGCGCTACGAGCCCGTGGACTCCGACCTCGTCCTGTCCTACCGCGAGGCGACCGACGGGCAGGTCCTGGAGGAGGGCATCACCGAGGCCGGCTCGATGGCCAGTTTCCAGGCGGCCGGCACGTCGTACGCGACGCACGGCCTGGCCATGATCCCGTTCTACATCTTCTACTCGATGTTCGGGTTCCAGCGGACCGGCGACCAGATGTGGGCGTTCGCCGACGCCCGTGGTCGCGGGTTCCTGTTGGGTGCGACCGCGGGACGGACGACGCTCGCCGGCGAGGGGTTGCAGCACGACGACGGTCACAGCCACATCCTCGCCAGCACGGTGCCCAACCTGCAGGCCTACGACCCGGCCTTCGCCTACGAGCTAGCCGCCATCATCCGCGACGGGATCGGGCGCATGCACGGCGCGACCCCTGAGGACATCTACTACTACATCACCCTGTACAACGAGAACTACCCGCAGCCGGTTCGGCCGGAGGGACTGACCGATGACGCGATCCTGCGCGGCATCTACCGGTTCGCCGAGGCCCCGACGGTGGGCAAGGACGGGCATCCGGCCCGGCTCGTCGGGTCCGGATCCATCCTGCAGCAGGTGCTGGAGGCTCGCGATCTGCTCGCCGAGCATCACGGCGTCGCCGCCGAGGTCTTCAGCGCGCCATCGTTCCCGCTCCTCCGTCGTGATGCACTCGAGGCCGAACGATGGAACCGCCTGCACCCGGCGTCCCGCACCCCGCGCGTGCCGTACGTCAGCACGGTGCTCGGTGGCGACGGTGGACCCATCGTGGTCGCGACGGATTGGCTGAAGGCGCTCCCAGACATGGTCTCGCGCTGGGTGCCGGAGCCGTACACGACCCTGGGCACCGACGGCTTCGGCCGCAGCGACACGCGCGAGAACCTGCGCAGCTTGTTCGAGATCGATCCGCCGCACATCGCGGCGGCCACGCTCGCATCACTCGCCCGCTGTGGGGCGATGACCCCGTCGAAGGCCGGCAAGGCGATCCGCGATCTCGGGGTCGACCCTGACAAGCTCGACCCGTTCGCGCTCTGACCTTCGGACGGTCGCGCTCGCGTTCCTGCGCCTCGGCCTGACCGCGTTCGGCGGTCCAGCCGCCCATATCGCGCTGATGCGCGACGAATTCGTCCGCCGACGTGGCTGGCTGGACGACGCGGAGTTCCTGGATGTCCTGGGTGCCTCCAACCTCATCCCGGGACCGACATCCAGCGAGCTGGCGATGCACATCGGCCATCGGCGGGCGGGCTGGGCCGGACTGGTCGTCGCGGGGATGGCCTTCCTCCTGCCAGGTGTCATCATCGTCGGCGTCCTGGCCTGGTCGTACGTGGAGCAGGGGAGCCGGCCAGAGGTCGGGGCCGTGCTCGCCGGGGTGGCACCGGTGGTGGTCGCCGTGATCGCCCATGCGGGTGTCGGGATCGCCCGGGTGACTGTCCGTACGCCGCTCGCGGCCGCATTCGTCATGGGCGCGGTCGGCGCGGTCCTTGCGGGCGCGCCGGAGATCGCGGTCCTGCTCGGCCTCGGGGCGCTCGGCCTGCTGGTCCAGGTCGCACGCGAGTCTCGAGGCGTCGGGCTTGCGGGGATCGCCGGGGCGATGACCGGCGGCGTCCCCACCGCCGCCATCGCGGCCATCGGCGCCACTGTCGTCGGCCCGCTCACGGTACTGGTCGAGATGGCGCGCGTCGGTTCGGTCCTGTTCGGGAGCGGGTACGTCGTCGTGGCGATCTTCCGGTCGGAGTTCGTGGACCGCCTCGGCTGGATCACCGAGGTCCAGCTCCTGGATGCGGTGGCGGTCGGCCAGGCCACGCCAGGGCCGCTGTTCTCGACGGCGACGTTCGTCGGCTACCTCGCCGCGGGGCCGGTCGGGGCGATCGCCGCGACCGTCGGGATCTTCGCACCCGCGTTCATCGCGGTCGCGATCAGCCTGCCCATCCTCGGACGGCTGCGCCGATCGATCCGGGCGAGGGCGTTCCTGGATGGCATCAACGCCGCGACGGTCGGCCTGCTGGCCGTGGTGGCCGTCCAGCTTGGTGCGGCTGCCCTCGTGGATCCCGTGGCGATCGGGACGGCGGTCACCGCCCTGGTCCTGCTCGCACGTGGCGTCGGGTCAGGGCCGTTGATCCTCGCTGGGGCTGCCATCGGGCTTCTCCGGGTCACGCTCGCCGGCTGAGCGCGCTCGCCGTCGCTATCGTGGACGACCCCGTCGCCGATCTCAGCATGCCGACGTCGTCGTCGGGATGGTCGTCGTCATCGCCTTCAAGGATGGGCAGCGTGAAGCCGAACTCGGACCCGCCGGACGGCCGGCTGGCAGCCCAGATCCGTCCGCCCATCGCCTCGACGAGGCTGGCGCAGACATACAGCCCGATGCCCGATCCGGCCACGACCTTGGCCTGCTCCGGCGATCGATAGAAGAGCTCGAACAGGCGCGTCTGGGAGTCCGCCGGGATCCCGGGACCGGAATCGAGCACGCGGATCTCGACGCTGTCCTCCGCGCGAGCCACGGCCACGACGACGGGGGTGCCGGGGGGCGAGTATTTGGCCGCATTCCC
>JBKJHI010000186.1:0-4769 GCA_046599085.1 Candidatus Limnocylindrales bacterium | reverse complement strand
CAACAACTCACCCAACCCTGTGGATGTTGCCCGCGAGGTAGGTGTTCGGGCCCAGGTCGACCGACTGCCCGATGATGGGGTCACCGACCGTGAACGTTTCCGCCCCGCCGGACGTTTCGCCGCTGACCGACGTGACCGTCGAGGCGATTGGCGCGACATGGGATCGAAGGGCGACCGGGCTGTTGTATCGGACCACCCGCCCCACCGGCGTCTCCAGGTTCTCGGGGATGGCCGACCCTGTAACAAAGGTTGGCTCCCCCTCGAGGCCCCACGTCCAACCAGGCCCGACCGTGTCGACCCCTGCCGCGTACATCGGGTTGTCGTTGTAGAACGCCGGATCGGTCGCGAAGCGGGCCTGGAATCGGCCGCCGAAGTGCAGTACCGGGTGCTTGATCGACGTGACGGTGAAGCTGACCACAACGGTCGCCCCGTCAAGAACCTGGATCGTCGTGTCGCCTCGAGTGGCGCTCTGAATCGTCGCATGGACGGTGACGGTGGTCGGCGTGGTCGAGAGACTCACCGCGTTCGAAGAGAACACCACATTGGCGCCGTTCGGAGACGCCTGAAGGGTGACATTCGCCGCCCCGGCATCGGTTGAGAGGCTGATCTGGGCCGGGTACGTTGTCACGCCCGGTGCGAGGAGAAAGCCGTCGCCCGCGGCGTTCCCCCCCAACGTCATCACGATGGCCATGTCATCCCTCCGGTTGCGGAGGCCATGCTCCTGTGCCTCCCGCTGGATTGACCGTACGTGTCAGCCGTCTCGCGAGCGTCTCGGGCCCGAGGAATGAGAACGGAAGCCTGCGGCGGCAGTCGAGTTCGTCGGTCCGCTGGGCGGCGCCTTCATGGGGCCGTCCACGGGCGGTAACGACGACTGGTGGTATATCCGGTCGTACGACGACTGATCCGCGTCGGTCAGGCTTCCAGCGAAGTTCGCGTGTCGTAGAGCAGCGGCCACGCTCGTGCGACGAACACGGATCGGAAGACGTCGACGAGGAGCGTGGCTCGGTCAGCGTCAGATACGGCCGGATCCAGGAGCGGGTCGAGAAGCTCGTCGATGCGCTGGCGGCGCTCATCGGCGGCCAGCTCCGGGCGGGTCATGACGGACAGGTCCCAAAGCTCCTCGTAGAGGATCCACGCGAATTCGTCGTAGATGAGTCGCGCCTCGATCTCCCACGCTGCCGCGGACTGCGCGGCAGCACCGATCTCCAGGGCCGCGGGCAGCAGCCCGCGCTCGATCAACCCGCCCAGAGTGCGCTCTTGGCCATCGCGCAACTCCGAGAGGTTGACGCTGCCGACGGCCGCCGTCCCGAGGATGGCACTCCAGCGGCTCGCCGTCCGCGACGCCGACTTGCTCGCGAGCATGCGCATGCACCCATGGAACGCGCGGGCGACCGCCCGCAGCCGCGCTGCGTCGGCGCCGCCGATCATCAGCAGCGTCTTCTGGAGCGCCCAGAGGTCCTCGGGCGTCGGGATCGCGACGACGCGTTCGATAGACACCCGCAGCTCATCGATGTGGGCTTGGCTCGCGTCCGTCGTCGGCATGTCGGCAGGGTATCGCCTGCGGCATCGGTGACGTGGCATCCTCAGTGGGCGGCACCGCCACCCGGCACGTTGACGATGCCGCGGACGCGCCCCGACACTGTCTCCATGGAGCCACAGCGATTTAGGGGCGTCCCCGCGGCCCGGTCGAACGGCGGCATCCGGGTCGAGGTTCCGTTTGATCCATCCGTCGTCTGGGACTCCCGAGACGAATACCACGTCAGCGGGACGATCGGCGGCCACCGATTCCGCGGTCCACTCAAGGGTGGGTCGCTGTGGGCGGTGGAGCTCGGCCCATCATGGTGTGTCGGGCGCCCGGTTTCGGGCCAGGCGACGAAGTCGAGGTCGTCATCGTCCTCGAGGGCCCGCAGTCCATGACGATGGGCGCCGATGTCGCAGCGGCGTTTCGGGCTGAGCCAGAGGCGGCGCGGTTCTTCGACTCGATGCCGTCGTTCTACCGCAAGAACGTCGCTCGCTCGATCGACGCTGCGAAAAGGCCCGCTACCCGTGCCAAGCGGATCAGCGACGCGGTCGCGCTGGCGAAGGACCGCCGACGCGAACCCTGACGCTCGACGCAGCCGGTCGCGCTCGACCTGCGACGTGGACATCGTCATCGACCCCGCCCGACCAAGCCTCGCCAGGTCGACGATCCTCGCAACGCCCAGGAGACGGGGACCACATATGGTCTGCCGGAGTTCCGCCACCAGGCGAGCTCCACGTCCCCTGTCGGATTGACCGGACCCAGATGACTTCGCCGGTGGTTCTGGGCGAGCGTCGCGCGAGGTCCATGCCACAAGGAGCACCAATGACCTGGTTGGGAACAAAGCGGATCGCCTTCGTCCCGGTCTATCGGACGGTGACGCTGCCCGATCCCCCGGACGTACTGCCCGCCGAATGGAGCTCCGACATCGCGCGGCGGGCGACGTTCGACCCGGATCCGACGACCGGCGCGGACCGCTCATTGCGGGCGTACATCCGTGCGGCTTCGTCCGGACGGGCCGACCTGGAAGCCACGGTCGAGCCGATGGTGACGGTGGACCGAAAGGACGTTCGTCCGGCTCACCCTGACATGCAGGAACTGGCGAGTCGATTGAGGGATCGCGGTTTTGACGCGGCAGCGATCGTGATGCTCGGATTGCCTCCCGCCGGAACGGCAGAGGAGGGCGGCTTCCTCGCTCGATTTGTGATGCGGGAGTGGGTCGGCACCTGGGCGATGGAGCTGATGCACGTCCTGACGGGGTTCACCGACCTCCGGTGTGTGCCCGGATTCATCGATTGCGAGGGCGGGCTTCGGGACATCGGCAACTTCGACAACATGGCGTTCAACCGTGGGATGCACCCGACCGCCTACACGAAAGCAGCGGTCCAGTGGCTCGACGCGTCGGCGATCGCCAACCAAACGGGTCGAATCGGCGCCTACGAGCTTCACCCTGTCGGGCTTGCCCAACCACCACCCGCCGGCAGGGTCACAGCCGTCCGGATCGGGTCCGCGGTTCCCTACCTGATGGTGGAAGCGCGCCTCAAGGTCGATCAGTTCGAGTCCCCCAGCCAGGTCGAGCCTGGGATCCCGAGCGAGGGTGTCATCGCCTACCGGGTCCAGACGTCTGATCCGCTCGGACACGCGCAGAACAGCAGGATCCCGCTCTATCTCTTCACTCCGGTGGCCATGGGGGCCGGGCAATCTGTCGTCTCGGACGTGGACGTCGCAGTGACCGTTACGGGCTCCACAACCGATTCCTTCGCGGTCCTCGTCGAGAATCGCAGGGCGCCGTTCGATTCCGGCCAGCTGCTGTCGTTCGGCGACAACGGCGGACCCGGCAACGTGTCGGACCCGGTCGTCGTCGGCTTGGGCGGCTGGGCCGACTTCAAGGTGCTGTTCGCGGGGCGTGATCGCATCTACGCCGTCGATAACGACGACCAACTTCTCTCCTACGGCGACAGTGGCAGCCTCGGCAACGTGTCGGACCCGGTCGTCGTCGGCTTTGGCGGCTGGAGCGACTTCAAAGCGCTGTTCGCCGGACGCGATCGCATCTACGCCGTCGACAACGCTGGCCAGTTGCTGTCCTATGGCGACAACGGGGCGCAGGGCAACGTATCGGACCCCGTGGTCGTCGGCTTCGGCGGCTGGGGCGACTTCAAGGCTCTGTTCGCCGGTGGCGATCGGATCTACGCGGTCGACAACGCTGGCCAGCTGCTGTCCTATGGCGACAACGGCGGCGCCGGCAACGTGTCGGACCCGGTCGTCGTCGGATTCGGCGGTTGGGGCGACTTCAAGGCCCTTTTCGCGGGGCGCGATCGGATCTACGCGGTCGACAACGTGGGCCAGCTGCTGTCGTTCGGCGACAACGGCGGCCCCGGCAACGTATCGGACCCCGTGGTCGTCGGCTTCGGCGGCTGGAGCGACTTCAAAGCGCTGTTCGCCGGACGCGATCGGATCTACGCGGTCGTAACGTAGGAGGATCTACGCCGGATCACCGTGTCTCAAGTGCCCGTTCGGTCGGCGCTCCCGGCGGACTCGATCGTCCTGCGGAGCGTCATCAACTCCTCCAGGTATCCAGCTCCGTCGGGATTCCCGACTCGTGGATGTGTGCTTCCAACTCCCGGGATCTCATGGGGCCGCTCCATGAGCGTTCCAGGGTCTCGAGCAGGTCCGCGTCGGCATCGATCCCGAGCACGGCGCGCATGGCCGCAAGGTCGATGGCGCGGATGGTCAGGAACCACTCGTATTCGCCGTCCGCGCCAAGCGGCCCGGTCCCGGGTCCCAGGTCCTGCCCATCGATGTGCAGGTCGCCTGCGGCATCCAGGAATGCCTCGAGGCGACGACGGTCCAGGCCGCGCTGAGTGGAGCGGAGACTGACGCGTCGGCTGGTCACCGCTCGAGGATACGGGCAGGCGAGCGACCTGTTCCTCGCAGATCAGCGGTCGGCCGGCCGCCGCAAGCGCTCGAGTTCGCGCCTCAAACGCTTGTTCGGTCGGCCCTCACCTCGCACCGCGAGGATGCCCGGTCGCACCTCGGACACCACCGGCGGCGGGGAGTGATCGACATAACAGGTCACGGCGACGGCTGCACCAACGCGCGACTCGATCGGCCGGACGACCTCGACGATTCGCTCCCGGCCGGCGATCAGGGCGTCGACCCGGTCACCAGGGCGAACCTTGCTCGACGCCTTGGCGCTGCTGCCGTTGACGCGGACGTGCCCGCCCTCGCACAACTGGGTCGCGATGGGACG
>JBKJHI010000142.1:0-3561 GCA_046599085.1 Candidatus Limnocylindrales bacterium | reverse complement strand
CTCGCAGCGCGCAGAACAAGATATGGAAAAGGACCCCCCCAGCCAAGGAAGGGCGGGGATGCCTAGTGCCCCGCAGCGCACAGGAGAAAGCGAAGACTACTTCCCAATCGAGGCCGGAGACCTGATCTCCTTCACCCCCATCGGGAGGGAAGAATTCGAGGCAAGAAAAGGCGAACGACTGTGAAACGCATCGACCTAAACGTCGATATCGGCGAAGGTTTTCCCTTCGACCGCGAACTGCTCGACTTCGCGACCAGCGCCAACATCGCCTGCGGCGAACACGCCGGAAGCTGGGAGCTGACCCTCGAAACCATCGATGTATGCGTGCAGAAGGGAATCCGGATCGGCATGCACCCCGGCTTCCCTGATCGAGCCTCCATGGGCCGGGCAACTCCGGAGTTTCGCCAAGACTATTTTGAGAGCTTGGTCCACCAAGCAGATCGCTTCATGGCCGCCCACGCGGCGGCATATGTAAAGCCCCATGGCGCATGGTACAACGGCCTCTTCCAACGCCCACCCACCTACCTGGTCCCCTTGGAGGAAATCATGGCCCGGTATCCGGTTGAAGTGATGCTTCTACCCGCGGGTCCGATCTCTGAAGCTTGGCCGGATCGACTTATCCGTGAAGGTTTCGCGGATCGAGGTTATCGCGACGACGGCACGCTGATCCCCCGTGGACAACCCCTCGCGGTCTTGGAGGACCCCAGGGAGATCAGAGCCCAGGTTCTGCGACTCGCCGAGCGAGTCGATTCCATCTGCCTCCACGGAGATACCCCCGGCTGCCTAGAATTCGCCGCGCTCGTGCGCGGGACTCTGGAACATGCGGGTTACCAGGTGGGACCTTGAGCCATTGCCTCCAGCATTCCAGGAGCCTGGACTAGCGACCTGCAGTAACTAGCCCTTTTCTACCACTTTACGCGTAGTTCTTGATAACAACGTCATCAGGATCAATCATCGGATCTCCGCCATCATTCGGGACCGTACCGGCCATGTTCTCACAAGCCGTGGGTGAGTCGTCATCCATCACAAGTCCCCCTCCATTGTTCAGGGCTACCGTAAATTGAATTTTCTTGATCGCATTTGACGTGGCCGAATAAGGCTCGACGCGAACAACAGGCCGCACCGGCTTATCTGCGCCATCGACGGTCAGTTTTGTGACCGGTCGCTTGAATATTCGATGCAAGTAGAAGTACTTCACCTGGGTAGCGGGATCGGTCCAAGCCTGGGTGTCATCGGTGGCAAGCAGAATGAAGGCGGCGACCTTCTTCGCCCTTGTCGCGGGGCTATCTCCATCCTTCGAAATCTCCACATGGGAATAGCCCTGGCCGGCGTTCTTGAAGATAGCCGCCTCGATTCGGGGGCCGCCGTTTTCAACCGATGCCGCCCACTCGTTCCAGTAGGCTAAGTCCTCTGCGGTCGGAGTGATATCGGATCGACCGAGGGTGGGCGAAACCATGATGTGGTTGGTTCCAACGATGCCCTGTGCGATGAAGGCTTTTTGAACACTGGGATCGCGGGGCCGCGCGTCGGAGAGCTTAACTGTTATGACCGAGTTGTCTTGCAGGGCCAGGTCGTGGCCAAGCCGGGCACCAAGCAAGCCCACCCATGTCGAAGCATTCTCGAGAAGAGCCCGGAGTTGAATTGCATTCAACTCTGTGATCCAGAGTTGGTCGTCCCCTCCGCCCGCAAGATAACCGTTATCGGGATCTGATGCTGCCATTTTTAGTCCACCTCCATGGATTGAGTGGCCGGTCTTACGCTACGCATAGCTCTTCACCACCACGTTCTGAACTGTAACCAGCCCATTGGGGCCGATCGGTCCCGCCATATTTTCACACGCCGTTGGAGGAGTTAGAAGCTGAGCCAGGCTCCCATAAGCGATCGTGAATTGGATGCCCGCGGCGGGAGATGGTTTCCTGGCATCGATAGGCTCAACCGGACAAATCCGGGCTCTCTCCGTCACGGTAGCCATGCCACCTGTGTGCTTGGTACGTTCCGTTTGTCGCGCATGGATCGCATTGATTGCAAACACGTTGTCACCGTCAGCATTTGGAAACTCGGCTTCGACATCGGCGGCTCGCAGAATAAATGCCGCGATCCTGTCGGCGCGCTCGTCGCTGGATTCTCCCGCTTTGGATAGCTCCATGTGCGCGAACGCTTGTTTGGAAGGAATATCGAAAACAGACTCGATCACTGGCCCTCCCTTGAGCTCGCCGTTATCGATAAAGGTCTCTGTAGCCCACTCCTTCCAGTATGCGTCCCACCAGCTCAGAAACCGCTGTGGAGTTATATAGGGTCGGATCGTGATCAAGTTCGTGTTAGTGATTCCCTGCACAAGACACACGTCTGGCGTCTCGATCGCCATGGGAGGACGATCTCGGTTCAGCTTTACGCGAAGGATGGGGTTTGGCAGAAGGTTCACCCCAAGCCCTTTAGTCCAGCACTTGGGATCCTTGATGAGGTCTATCAGCTCATCAAACTCCGCGCGTACAAACCAGTATTGTTCGTCTCCAACCTTGTCGTATTCGACAATCGTGTTTCCCTTCATATCCCGCATGTGCCAATCACCAACCCCCGTGAAGTGCGCATATCGTACACCAGCCATACGGCAAAAGTCACGGGTATTGCGTTTTTCCGCCAAATTCAAGGGCTCCACGGGGGGGCACCTAAGTTGGCCGCCAAGAGTGGATCGCGAATCTTATCGCGGTGTTCGAGCGGAAATCGACAGAGCGCATGGCTTCCGCACTCTCTGGCTGGTCCTCGTGCGCCCTTGCCGGGGCCGGGGGGTGGGGACAGGCGGAGGCTCCGGAGCGGAAGCTCCGGGGTCCGGGATGCAGGGCGGAAGCCCTGCGCTCCTCGCGAAGCGATCCCTCGGCCTGAAGGGCCGACCGTGAGCAGCCCAGGTCGCAGGCGCGTCCCTCGGGCGGCGGGGTTTGGCGAGAGATGTGCCGGAGCGCGTGCAAAGCTGGAGAACACGCTACAAACTCGCCGGCAAGTCCGACGGGAATCGGGACCCCGTCTGTATCGTGAGCGAGTCCCGCGAGCGAATTCTCCATGGAACGCGCTACAAACTCGCCGGCAACTCCAAGCGCAACCCCTCACCCCTGCCCCTCTCCCCAAGCATTGGGAGAGGGAATTCCAACTCCAACTCTTTGCCTTGCACACTACAAGCCGGAGAGTGCGACCCAGACCTCCCCTCTCCCCGAGCCTGGGGAGAGGGGGCAGGGGGAGAGGGGCTGCGACGGGAATCGGGAACGAGTCTGTATCGTGAGCGAGTCCTCCGAGCAAAATCCCCATGGAACACGCTACAAATTCGCCGACAACTCCAAGCGCAACTCCTCACCCCTGCCCTCTCTCCCATGCTTGGGGTGAGGGGGAGTTCGGGATTCCCTCGCCAGATTCGGCCACAGCCCGGAACGAGGATTGCGACCGGACGATGGCTGAGATGACTGTCTGGCAGACTCATCTACCCGCAAGACACCTCAAAGGGAGCGGCTAGGCTGCAGTAACCTGCGGGAACACGTCGAAGGTCTGGCCGTCGAGTTCACGGCCGAAACGATG
>JBKJHI010000044.1:0-11685 GCA_046599085.1 Candidatus Limnocylindrales bacterium | reverse complement strand
GGCCGGATCGTTTCACGCCGCGCTCTGGCAGAACAACGCGATCCACGCCGCGGGCCTCGGGATGCGCGCCTTGTCGATCGTCGACATCGCCGCCTGGGACCTCGCCGCGAAGGCGGCCGGACAGGACATCGCGACCTACCTCGGCGGCGAGCGCCAGCGCATGCCCGTGACGGGCATCGTCGGCTATCCGCCGTCCCTCTCGCCCGAAGCCACGGTCGAGCAGATCGCGGGCCTGTGGGAACGCGGTTGGCGCCGCTTCAAGCTGCCGATCGCGCCCACCCCAGACGCGTCGATCGCGCGGCTGCAGGCGGCTCGCGAGGCGTTTCCCGATGCCTGGCTCGGCATCGACAACAACTTCTACAGCAAGACGGCCGCGGACGCGATCGCTTTCGGGCAACGCCTGGACGGCCTTGACCTCGGCTGGTTCGAGGACATCGTCCCGCCCGGGGACGCGGCCATGGTCGCCGAGATCCGGGCGGGGATCGGCACGCCCGTGGCGATGGGTGACGAGCAGGGCGGGTCGTACCACCCGCAGGCGCTCCTGAAGTTCGATGCCGTGGACGTTCTCCGCATCGATGCCACGACGAACGGCGGGATCACGCGGCTGCGCGGGATCGTGGCCACCGCCACCGAGCGCGGTATCGCAGTCGCCCCGCACATGTTCCCGCACGTCCACAGCCAGGTCCTCGGCGCGCTCGGTCGCACGGATGCCCCGATCGAGTGGGGGATCCCGTGGACCGGCGTGCACCCCATGGACGACAGCCTGCGTCAGCCGACCGTGCGCGACGGCCTCATGGATCCGCTGCCGGCCGCACCCGGCCTTGGCACGCTCGTCGATCCGGCCTGGATCGCGACCCAGCAGGTGGCCGACCCCGACGGCCTGCTGGCCGACCTCTGAACGAACCGCCCGGGAGACGACACACGATGGCTGCCTTCACCAGGACACACCATATGGGGCTCCAGGTCAGCGACCTGGACCGCTCGGTCGCGTTCTATCGCGACACCCTCGGCTTCGAGGTGATCTTCGCCTGGAATCCGCAGGCCGACTACATCCGCGAGATGGTCGGCTATCCGGACGCCGACATCCATGCCGCGATCCTGCGGCTGCCCGGGACGGACGTCGTCCTCGAACTGTTGGACTACCGCAACGTCGACCGGACGCCGGTGGACACGCGGACGGCAAATCCCGGCACGGCACACATCGCATTCGGGGTCGACGACCTCGACGGCCTGTACGCCGAGCTTCAGGCCAGGGGCGTCCGATCCGTGTCACCGCCAGTCACGCCGACGATCGGCCCGAACCAGGGTGGCCGTGCCGTCTACCTCCTTGATCCCGACGGGATCCGGGTGGAGCTGATCCAGTCCAAGCGATCGTTCGCCGAGTACGCGGCCGAGCGCGATGCGGCCGGATCAACGGTCAGCGACAGCAGTACCGCGGGGGCTGCCGATGCCTGATCACACGTTCGATCCACCATGGACGGGCGGGCCACTGGCCGGCCTGCGCGTCATCGATGCCGGTGTGCTCTTCGCCGGTCCGGTCATCGCGACCCTGCTGGCCGACTTCGGCGCCGACGTCATCAAGATCGAGCACCCGCGCGGCGACGCCCTGCGCACGCTCGGCTGGAAGAAGGACGACGTCTCGCTGTGGTGGGCGTTCGTCAACCGCAACAAGCGCCTCGTCTCGATCGACTTCAGCAAGGAAGAGGGCGCGCAGCTGCTGCGTGAGCTCGCCTCGAGCGCCGACGTGCTCATCGAGAGCTACCGACCCGGGACCCTGGAACGCTGGGGCATCGGACCCGAGGTCCTCCATGCGTTGAACCCGGGGCTCGTGATCGTGCGCACGTCGGGGTTCGGCCAGACCGGGCCGTACTCGCCGCGCCCGGGCTTCGGGACCGTCGCCGAATCGATCAGCGGCTTCGCCCACATCAACGGGCACCCCGATGGGCCGCCGACCCTGCCTCCGTTCGCCCTCGGCGATGGCGTCGCGTCGCTGTTCGGGACGTTCGCCACGATGTTCGCCCTGTTCCACCGTGACCGGCACCAGGCCCCCGGACAGGTCATCGACCTCGCGATCTACGAGCCGCTGTTCTGGCTGCTCGGGCCGCAGGCCCTCGTCTACGACCAGCTCGGCTACGTCCAGGGCCGGACGGGCAGCAGCACCGAGTGGACGGCGCCGCGCAATGCCTATCAGAGCAAGGACGGTCGCTGGCTCGGACTGTCGGCGAGCTCGCAGTCGATCGCGGAGCGCGTGATGCGCCTCGTGGGGCATCCCGAGCTCATCGACGAGCCGTGGTTCAAGGACCACTCCGGGCGGGTGGAGAACCAGAAGGAGCTCGACCGGGTCATCGGCGCGTGGATCGCCGATCACACCGCGGACGAGGTCATGGCGGCATTCGAGGAGCAGGAGGCGGTCATCGGCCCGATCTATTCGATCGCCGACATCTTCGACGACCCGCAGTACGCGGCCCGCGAGACGATCACCACGGTGGATGACCCGATCCTGGGACCGGCCCGTGTCCAGAACGCCATCCCGCGCCTGGTCGATACGCCCGGCAAGGTCCGCCACCTGGGCGGCTGGCTTGGTCAGGACAACGACGCCGTCCTTGGCGGCGAACTCGGGCACAGCCCCGAGGACCTGGCACGCTGGCAGGCGGCCGGCGTCATCGGGCGGGGCGTGGCCCCTCCGCGGCGTCACGGCGCCGACGCTGATGCTGGGCGCGATGCGGACGTGCCTGTCCACGGCGCGAATGACGGTGCGGAGGCGCCGGCGCCCGGCTGACCATCAGGACCATCCATGGTCCACTACGCTTGCGCCTCGGGGAACCTAGTGGGAGGCATCGGACGTGGCGACGCTCAAGGATGTCGCGCGACTCGCGGAGGTCGATCCGTCGACCGTGTCGCGAGTGTTGCGCGGTGACCCGGGCCAGGTCGTCCGGGCCGAAACGCGCGAGCGCATCCTGGCCGCCGCTGGCTCCCTGCGCTACCGACCGAACGCGCTGGCGCGCGGCCTGCGGACCCGCCGGACCGACACGATCGGGGTCATCATCCCGAGCCTGGAAAACGTCGGGTTCAGCGAGGTCACGCACGGCATCCAGGCCGCGGCCGCCGCGGCCGGCAAGCTCGTCGTCGTCATCGAGGCCGAGGCGCTCCAGGCGTTCGATGCAGCGGCCGTCGCCGAGGCGTACTCACGCCTCATCACGGATGGCCGGGTCGATGGCCTCATCGTCGCGTTCGCGACCGTCGATGACCATCTCGTCAGCCAGCTCGCGGAACGCGGGATGCCACTCGTGCTGGTGAATCGGCGCACAGCGGGCATCCACGGCTCGGTGGTGGTCGATGACGAACGCGGCAGCGACATGGCGGTGGCGCACCTGGCGGAGCTCGGCCACACGCGCCTGGGGTACATCGGGATCGCGGCCGATACGGACACGGCACGTCGGCGCGAGCGGGGATTCCGCGACGCGATGGCACGGGTCGGGCTCCAGGTGCGAGATCCCTGGATCGCCGTCGGGGCGCCCACGATCGAAGGCGGACGTCAGGCGTCGGTCGCGCTTCTCGCCCAGAGCGGCGACGATCGGCCGACGGGAATCTTCGTCGCGAGTCTGCAGGGCGCGATCGGTGTGCTCGCGGAGCTGCGGGATGCGGGCGTCAGCGTCCCGGCGTCGATGTCCGTGATCGCGTTCAACGACCACGCGCTCGCCGAGCACCTCGACCCGCCGCTGACGACGGTCCGGATGCCGAACTTCCGCATGGGCGAGGAAGCGGTCCACCTCCTGCTCGAAGCGATCGACGGTAAAGCGGGTCGCGACGAGATGATCGATGGGGCGCCGCTGGTCGTCGCCCGAAGGTCGACGGGCCGGCCCGGCTGATCCTGCCGGCCTCGGGCGTCCGTGGCCGCGACGGGCGTCGGGCGTGCCGCCCTGTGGCCCGCTCAGGCGCTGGGGCGTGCCACCCTGAGGGCTCAGGCGCCGGGGCGTGCCGCCCGCGTATACACGAGGACCGTCCGCTCGTAGGTGATCACGGGTTCGCCGCGCTGGTTGCGGCCGGTCGTGCTGACGCGCACGAGACCCTGGCCGGGGCGGGACTTGCTGGGCCGGACCTCCAGCACTTCAGAGCTCGCGTACAGCGTGTCGCCGGCGAACACGGGCGCGGTCAGCTTGACGTCGTTCCAGCCGAGGTTGGCGACCGCGTTCTGGCTGACGTCCGGGACGGACAGCCCGGTCACGATGGCGAGGGTCAGCGTGCTGACGACGAGCGGCTTGCCGAATTCGGTGCGGCTGGCGTAGTCGGCGTTGCTGTGGATGTCATGCGGGTTGTTGGTCAGCAGGCTGAACCACGTGTTGTCGGTCTCGGTGATCGTCCGGCCGTGGGCGTGCTCGTAGACGTCGCCCACGGTGAAGTCCTCGAGGAAGCGGCCTTCCCAGCCACGGATCACCGGGCGGGTCTCGTCGGTCATGGGGTCATCTCCACGAGTTCATCGTCGCTGATGATGCCGAGCGCATGCGCCCTGGCCGGGTCAAATCGCCCGCTGGCCGTGGCCCGACGGAGGAGCACCCGGGCATGGCGATCGGTCGCCCGGTCGCTCATGACGCCGTCGATCATCGTCGCGCCCTGCTCGGCATCGATCGCCACCTGGTAGGCCTCCAGTTTGGCGGCCTCCGCCTCCAGCGCGTCGTCGGACTGACCCGCCTCGAAGGCGAGCAGCACGGCGAAGAGCTGTGCCGGGTGTCCCACCCACTTGCCGGACATCCCGAGGTCGCGCGCCATCACCGTATCGTCGTACACGAGGCGCATCCGCTCCAGCCAGCGGGTTCGGTTGGCGGCGGCGTCCAGCGCTGGATCGGCGACCGGGTAGGCGAGGGTCATGCCGTCGATCGCGGGCACGCCGATGGCACCGGCCGTGGCGACCAGCTCCGCCCGGGCCCAGACAGCCAGCGGATGGTCAGTCCCGATCGCCGGCAGCCCAAGGTCCGCGCTGAAATCGGCGATGCCGAAGATGAGCGCGGCGAGGCGTGGAGCGGCGCGCTGTGCGAGGGCCGGGAGCTGCGCCGCCGCCCATCCCGCCTCGATGAGGTAGGCGACCCGCAGGCGACCCGGCACGAGCCCGAGGTCTCGCTCCGCCCGGTCGAGCAGGTCGTGGACGAGATCGACTTCGTCGGGATGCTCCAGCTTGGGCATGACGATGCCGTCGAGCGGGAAGGCGGCCGGGTCCTCGGTCCGCTCACGAAGCCGCCACAGCAGCGTGTACAGGTCGCGCACCGTGGTGTCGAGCGCCAGGCCGGGCGGCCGGTAGAAACGAAGTGATGGTGTCGCGGTCGCGGTCCCCCAGTCGGCAGTGGCGAACACGTCCGCCGCGACGGCCAGCGCTCGCTGCGCGATCGCGTCGCCCGGGGCGATCGCATCCTCGCCGTCGAGCATGACCATGGGCGCCCGGGCGGGCGTCGCAAGACGGGCCTCGACGAGGTCCGTCGGCAGCTCCAGGGCTTCCGCAAGGTCCGCGGCGGTGAGACCCAGGCGCTCGAGCATGCGGCCGACCGGGGCTGTGCCGCCCTCGACGGCCTTGCGCGCCATCGCCGCGTCGGCGGCCGGCGTGGTCAGATGCGCGGCCTGCCGCCAGTAGCGCAGCGGGAGGTCCGTCCGCCGATCCGCGAGCGCGGCGGCGACCTCCAGACGACGCGCATCGCCGGCCTCGATGGCGGCACGCAACGCCTCCTCGGATGCGGCCGGGGACGTGGCGGCCGACGGGACGTCGACCTTGGCGTCGGTCATGTGAACAGCTCCTGCAGCAGCGCCACGGCGGTCCGCTCGATGATGCCCGCGACCTCCGGCGAGAACGGCGCGGGCTGGCCGTAGCCGCGATGGGAGATAGCGGGCTCGTACCCGCCGTGCGGGTATTCATCCGGAGTGGCGACGTAGCCCAGCGACCCCTGGCTGTAGCCGGCGAAGATCGTCACCGGTGCCGGCGACTGGCGTCGGACGGCCGTGCCGACCGCACCGAAGATCTCGCCCGGGGCCCCGACGATCGCCGTGTCGCCGATGCGCGCGGCCCAGATCTCGCCATCGATGGCGGTCGCGCGACCGCCATCGGCATCCTGGCGAAGCTGGAGTTCCAGCCACGAGATGTGATACCGGATCGGGTTCATCGTCGTGCGCGTCTCACCACGGTCGGCGCGAGTGGCGAGGTCGGCTCGGCGCTCGACCAGCTCGCGTTCGAGGCCCTCGACGCTCGGGGGATCAAGCAGCGGCAACGACACGATCCGGCGGGCCGTGCGCAGCGCCTGCGGCGGCTGGTCGTCGGCCACACGCCGGCGGTACAGCGAGATCGGCGTGACCGAGCCCCAATCGGACCGATCGATGTCGAGCGCCCACGGCTCGGCGTCGGCGGTGGCGTGGATCGCCTCGAGTGCCACGCGCTCACCGAACACCTTGGCGGCGACGAGCGCCCCGTCATCGTCTCGGAACGCTTCCAGCGGGAGCGCGTCGCCGGCCGCGCCCTGGAGGAAGACCGTGACCGATCCGGGTCGCAACAGGTGGTCGATGCGTGACCGCAACGGGCCGACGAAGTCAGGGCCGGCGCCGGGGAGATCCGGGCCGATCACGACCGGGTGACAGGCGAACGAGACGAGCGTCGCGATCGGGTCGGCGTACAACGGCGGGCCGTCGGCACCGTCGACGCGGATCGCGACGACCGAATCATCGCGGACCCCGTCGCGATTCCAGCCGAGGATCGTGCGGCCGTCCGCGGTCCGCTCACGCCGGTTCACCGCGAGTCCTTTCGCCTCGCCGACGCCGCCGCGCACACGGGCCGGTGCCAGACGTCCGACGGCTTCGATCGCCGCCGAGGCGTAGCGATCCGGGATGGAGTCCCAGTAGCGGAGTTCCTGTTCCGTCCAGTCATCGAATTCGCCGCCGAGCTTGATCGTGGCACCCGGCCACGGCGCGGCATGGGTGTGGCTCGAGTTGAGCAGGACGGCGGCTGGATCGCACCCGACGACCTCGCCGACCCGTGCCCGGATGCGGTCGGCCATCGGCGTGCTGAGGCCGACGACGTCAGCGGCGATCACGACCACGGTCGTCGCGCTGTCCTCGTCGCGAAACACGCAGGCCGTCGCCATCAGCGGGTCGTACGACGAGCGAGCGGCCAGCGGCCGGCGCACGTACCCCAGCAGGTCCACCGGGAACGGCGGCGTGATATCGACGGCCGCCGCACCGGCCAGCAGGGTCATCTTCTCAGGCCTCGATGACGGCCCAGTCCGCTGGCGCCTCCAGCAGGCCCTTGAGCGTTCCCAGGAGCTTCGCCGCCCCGACGCCATCCACCACGCGGTGGTCGGACGACAGGGTCGCGCTCATGATCCGCCGCGTGGCGACCGCACCGTTGCGGATGACCGCACGCTCCACGGTCTTCGCGGTGGCGAGTATGGCCACCTGTGGCGGCGTGACGATCGCGGTGAATGACGTCACGTCGAACATCCCGAGGTTGGACAGCGTGAAGGTGCCCTCGCCGATCTCCGCGGCGCGCAGTTTGCCGATCCTGGTCCGGGCGACGAGGTCCGACAGGCCCGCGGCGAGGTCCGCGACGCCACGGTCGCGGCAATCGAGCAGCGCCGGGGCGATCAGCCCGTCGTCCAGGGCGATCGCGACGCCGATGTTGATGGCATCCCAGCGCTCGATGACGTCGCCGTTCCAGGCCGCGTTGAAGGCGGGGTGCTCGGCCAGCGTCAGGGCGACCGCCCGAAGCAGGAAGGCGGTGACCGTGATGCGGTCCTCGCGCGCGCGTCCCTCGTTCGTCGAATCGACGAGATCAAGGAGTGCGTCCATCTCGATCTCGCTCGACAGATAGAAGTGCGGGACCTGCTGCTTGCTCTCGACCATCCGCCGGGCGATGGCCCGGCGCATCGGGCTCTGACTGACCGGATGCCGCGAGGGCTCGGCGCTCTGCCCGGCGGCGACTTCAGCCACCTACGCGCCGTCCTCAAGCCAGGCGATCGGCTCGCCGACCGCGACGTCGGCGCCAGCGTCATGGACGATCTCGGTGATCGTGCCACTGGCCGTCGCCTCCATCTCGACGGTGGACTTGTCGGTCTCGATCTCGGCGATGACGTCGCCGCGGCTGATCGTGTCGCCGACCTTCTTGAGCCAGCTGCCGACCTTGCCGGTCTCCATGTCATAGCCGAGCTTCGGCATCTCGATCGGGATGCGGGCCATCAATCAGCCTCCATGCGGGTGCAAGCGTTTCCAGTCGGTATCATACCGGCACCGGCGACGGCCTCGCGATACGCAGGGACCGAGCTGGTTCGCTCCGGAGGCGCGCGCGTGGAATTCCTGGTCAATATCGAGGTCGGCTGGCCGGCCGACGGCGACCCCGACGAGCTGGCCCGGCTGACCGCTGCGGAGCGGGTTCGCGGCAAGGAACTGGGCGACGCCGGCATCATCCGCCGGATGTGGCGGGTCCCGGGACGCCGGGCGAACTGGGGCATCTGGGAAGCCGAGGACGCGACCGCGCTGCATGCCGCGATCGGCTCGCTGCCGTTCTTCCCGTACCTCGACGTCGAGGTCATCCCGCTGGCCGCGCACCCGAACGATCCAGAGCGAGCCGGCGGCCGCTGAACCGCGAGCGGATCGGCACCGCTTGACACCCTCCCGCGACCCGACCTACGCTCGGTCGACTCCGGCGTGGCGACGTTTCCAGTAACCATTCCTAGCCGGACACAGCCGACGAGGAGCCGCCCGTGAGCACCCACCTGGAGTGGTCCGAGAGCATCGGCAAGCGGGTTCGGAGCGGGGACTGGGCGGATCAGGCGGTCTCGACGGTCGTCAAGATCGAGGAAGAGCTTCGCGCCTCCGGCGACGAGTTCGGGCTGGCGGCCAACCGCCGCGAGAACGCGGCCCAGCTCGTTGATTACTTCATGGAAGAGGCCAAGGTCGTCTACGTCATCTACAAGGTGTGGACGGCCGGCTTCGAGGCCTGGCTGATCGAACAGGGCGTGGCGCAGACCGATCTCGACGTCGAGGTCGAACGACTCAAGGTGCTGATGGCCTATCCGGACGGCACGCCGCTGGAGCGCGAACCACGCTGGGCGGCGATGGGCCTGCGGGCGGGCAACCTGGCCAACGGGATCCGGAGCTACGACCTGACCGTGGCCGCGGCCATCGAGGAGCTCGATGGCGTCCGCGAGGACTGGCGGATGCTCCACGACCGATCGGCGGACCTGATGGCGGGCATCCTCGCCTTCGTGGTCAAGCGCTTCGGCGAGGCCGAGCTCGAGACGTGCTATCGCGCGATCATGGAGCCATACCTCCAGGAGCGCTACATGCCCTTTGACGTGCGCGTGACGCCGTACGAGGAGACCCTGGAGCGCAATCTGTACATCAGCCTGGAGGCGATGCGCGGCCATCTCGTGGGGCCTGGACGGCGCGGCGACATCGAACTGATCGAGGAAGAGGACCGCTGGGTCATCCGCTTCGATCCGTGCGCCTCCGGCGGCCGCATCCTGCGCGGCGACCCGGACGAGGGCACCGGATCGCGCGTCCTTGCGCCATACGAGTTCGGCGTCATCGAGAACGCCTATCCGTGGACGTGGGGCGAGACCGGGGTCTGCAACTACTGCGCCCATTGCAACCTGGCCCTGTCGACCATCCCGGCCGAACGCTGGGGCCATCCGGTACGGACCGTCGATCCGCCGCTGTGGCGCGGTGAAGACGATCCGGCCACGAACCGCAAGTGTCAGTGGTCGGTGTGGAAGTCGCTCGAGGCCATCCCTGAGCGGGAGTACGAGCGGATCGGGCGGACCAAGCCGCAGCTGCCGGTGATCCAGACCGGGCAAACGAGTCAGGCAGGTCAGGCCGGTCAAGGCGGCAGCGCGCCGGCGGGAAAGGGACCGGCGGCATGAGCTTCCAGGGGCGACGAGCGATCGTGACCGGCGCCGGCAGCGGGATCGGTCAGGCGACGGCCCTGCACCTGCTGCGCGAGGGTGCTCGCGTGACAGGCGTGGACATCAACGACCGCGGTCTGGACCCGATCCGCGAGGCGGGCGGTGACGCCCTCGTGATCGACCTCGCCGACCCGGATCAGCGCGCCACGGTCATCGAGTCGGCCCGCCAGGATCCGCCGCATTTCCTCGTCAACGCCGCCGCGATCCTGCAGGTCATCGCGATCGGCGACGTGGATCCGGCCGTGTTCCGCCGCCACTTCACGGTCAATGTCGAGGCGGTCTGGTTCCTGTGCCGAGACATCGGGGCCGCCATGGTCGAAGGCGGTGCCATCGTCAACTTCTCGTCGCCATCGGCCCGCTGGGCGTACACCCTGGAGACCGCGGTCTACGGCGCGACGAAGACGGCCATCCAGGGCGTGACCCGCAGTTTCGCCATCCACCTCGCGCCGCGCGGCGTTCGGGTCAACGCCATCTCGCCGGGCATCACCGACACGCCCATGCAGGAGAAGGTGCTGCGAGAGGTGTCCGAGTTGCGCGGGTTGAGCTACGAGGACCTGAGCGCCAACCGGACCAACCTCGTGCCGCTTCGACGCTCGGCGGCGCCGGAGGAGATGGCCGGCGTCGTCGTGTTCCTGCTGTCCGATCCCGCGGCGTACATCACCGGCCAGACGATCTACGTCGACGGTGGCTACATCATGTCGGCCTGATCAGGCCCGATCAGCCGGACGTTCGCAGGCGCTCCAGCAGGCGCTCGCCGACGCCCGTCGTCGAGAGCGTGCCGCCCATATCCGGCGTCAACTCGCCCGCCGCAATGATGGCGGCGATGGCCGCCTCGATGCGGTCGGCGGCCGCCGCGAACCCAAGGTGGCGGAGCATCAGCGCCCCGGTCCAGACCTGGCCAAGCGGGTTGGCGATCCCCTGGCCGGCGATGTCGGGCGCGGATCCGTGGACGGGCTCGAACAGGGACGGGTTCACGCCGGTCGGATCGATGTTCGCCGACGGTGCGATGCCGATGCTGCCCATGAGAGCCGCCGCGAGGTCCGTCAGCAGATCGCCGAACAGGTTGCTCCCGACGATGACGTCGAAGCGCGCCGGCTCACGGACGAGCCTGGCCAGCAGGGCGTCGAGGTGCATCGATTCGACGGTGACGTCCGGATAGTCCGCCGCAACGTCCCGGACGACCTCATCCCAGAACGGCATCGCGTGCATGATCCCGTTCGATTTGGTGGCACTGGTCAGGCGGCCGCGCCGGGAGCGAGCCAGCTCCATCGCGTGGCGAACCACCGCGGTCGTGCCGATCCGGGTGAACACGTTGACCTGGATGGCGACTTCGCGGTCCCCCTCGTGGATGCGCCCGCCGACGTCCGAGTACTCGCCCTCCGTGTTCTCGCGGGCGACGATGACGTCGAACCCGGCCGGGTCCTTGAGCGGCGACGGCATGCCGGGCATGAAGCGGGCCGGCCTGACGTTCACCGCGAGCGACAGGCCCTTGCGGATGCGCAGCAGCAGGCCCCACAACGTGACCGTGTCCGGGACCCGCGCCGGGTCGCCGACGGCGCCGAGGAAGATCGCATCGAACGTCCGGAGCGTATCCAGCCCGTCCGCGGGCATCATCGCGCCAGTCTCCAGGTAGTAGTCCGAGCTCCACGGGAACTCGACCGTCTCGATCTCGACGTCGCCGGCAGCGGCCGCCCGGACGACCTTGAGGGCGACCGGGACGACCTCTCGACCGATGCCGTCACCGGGGATGACG
>JBKJHI010000206.1:0-7156 GCA_046599085.1 Candidatus Limnocylindrales bacterium | reverse complement strand
CGCCTGCTCGAGATCACCGGCGGCGACTTGGAGTTCCTGGAGGAACTCGTGGACACGTTCATCGCCGACGCCGCTACCCAGCTCGACGCGCTCGATGCCGCCGCTGCGGCGGGCGATATCGAGGGACTTGTCCGGCCGGCGCACTCCCTCAAGTCCAACAGCGAGAACGTCGGCGCGATCGCCCTCGGCGACCTCGCGCGCCAGCTCGAGTCGGATGGCCGAACCCGGGCGGTGGCCGATGCGACCGCTCGCGCCGCCGAGCTGCGGACCGAGTTCGGGGCCGTGCACGACGCGCTCCTGGCCCGCCGCGCCCAACGCTAGCTGGGCTCCCAGCCACTCGATTCGGCCGCAGCGGCTATCGCCCGGTGTGCGCCCTCCCGGCCCCGTCAAGACGCCTCGCCACGTCCGCATGGCCGGCGCCATCCGCCACCTCGGCCGGGGTGCGGCCTTCGTCGGACATGGCGCTCGGGTCCGCGCCGGCCGACAGGAACAGCTCGACCAGCTCGACATGGCCGCTGGCCGCCACCTCGTGAAGCGGCGTGTAGCCGCCGTGCTGCCTTGCACGAACGTCCGCACCCGCTGCCAGGAGGACCCGGCAGACCTCGACGTGGCGGCCGGCAGCGGCGGCGTGGAGCGGCTGGTTCGCGAAGTCGTTGGTGCTGGAGGCGGACGGTGACGCTCCGGCCGCGAGGAGCATCCGAGCGGCCTCAGCCTTGCCGAAGAATCCCGCGAGATGGAGGGCGGTGAACCCGTCCGCCGCCACAGCCGTCGCCTGCGTCGGTTCGTCGGCCAGGGCGTCGCGGAGGCGGTCCACGCGTCCGAGTGCCGCCGCGTCGAAGACGTCCATCTCCGGGTCACCAGCCAGCAGCGCCTCGAGCACGTCGCGATGGAAGCGATACTGGGCGTGGAGCAGGGCCGACACCCCGTCCGTGCCGCGGCTGCCGGCGAGGGACGGATCGACCGCGAGGAAACGCTCGATCGCGGCCACGTCTCCCGCGTCGACGGCGGCGATGAGCTCGGCGGCCGTCGGCTCGTGCATCGCGACATGGTATGTCCCGGCGGGCACGCAGCAGGGTAGCATGGACCGCGAGGGACGCCGCCGGCGTGCCGACTGCCAGGCCAGCACGAGGTCCACCGATCCATGCGACTCGCTGACAAGGTCACGATCATCACCGGCGGCGGTGGCGGGATGGGTCGAGTCGCGGCCCAGATGTTCGCGCGCGAGGGCGCCCGTGTGGTCGTCGCGGAGTACGGCGAGGCGGCCGGGCTCGAGACGGTCCGTCTCATCGAGACGGAGGGCGGCCAGGCGAGCTTCGTCAAGGTCGACGTCAGCAAGGAATCCGACGCGAAGGCCATGGTCGACCACGCCGTCCACACCTACGGTCGCCTCGATTGCCTGTACAACAACGCCGGCGTGATGCCGGAGGCCGACCACAGCGTCATCGATACCGATCCGGACGTCTGGGACCAGGTGATGGCGGTCAACGTCCGCGGCGTCTACCTCGGCTGCAAATACGCCATCCCGGCGATGCGTGATGCGGGCGGCGGCAGCATCATCAACATCGCGAGCTTCGTGGCGATCGTCGGCTGCTCCGTGCCGCAGGACGCGTACACCGCTTCCAAGGGCGCCGTGCTGAGCCTGACCCGAAGCCTCGCGGTCCAGTTCGGCCCCGACGGGATCCGCACGAACGCGATCTGTCCGGGGCCCGTGGAGACGCCGCTGCTGATGGACTGGCTGGTCAAGGATGAGTCCGCCAAGCAGCTTCGCCTCGCGCGCAATCCGACCGGTCGATTCGGCAAGCCTGAGGAGATCGTGCACATGGCGGTGTACCTGGCCTCCGACGAGTCGCGCTGGACGAACGGTGCGCAGCTCGTCGTCGATGGCGGGATCACCGTGAACTATTTCTAGGGCGGAGGCGATGACCGACCACGGCACTGACGGCACAGACATCGAACAGGTGGCCAGCGGACGGATCTCCATCGGTGTCGACGTCGGCGGGAGCGGCATCAAGGCGGCCGTCGTCGATGTCGAGTCCGGCCGCTTTCGCTCCGATCGACTTCGGGTCCCGACCCCGCAACCGGCAACGCCCGAAGCGGTCAGCGCCGCCATCGGGCGGCTTGTCCGCCGTCTCGCCAAGTCGAGCGGGATCTCGGCCAGCGCGCCGGTCGGTCTGGGTCTGCCGGGCGTCGCCATCGACGGGCGGCTGCGCTCAGCGGCGAACATCGATCCTGGCTGGGTGGACTACCCGATCGCCGAGAAACTCGGCGCATCGCTGAAGCGATCCGTCACGATCGTCAACGACGCGGACGCCGCGGGCATCGCCGAGATGCGCTATGGGGTCGGCCGGGGCAAGGACGGCGTGGTCATCTTCCTCACCCTTGGCACGGGCGTCGGCTCCGGCGTCTTCATCGATGGAACGCTCGTCCCGAATACCGAGTTCGGACAGATGGAGATCCGCGGCCGTCCCGCGGAGCGGCGCTCCGCCTCGGCGGCGAAAGCCCGCAAGAGCCTCGGCTGGAAGGCGTGGTCCATGGACCTGGACGAACACCTGCAGCGCATCGAGGACCTGATGTGGCCAAGCCTGTTCATCCTCGGCGGCGGGGTCAGCAAGAATGGCGACAAATTCATCCCCCGCCTGAACCGACGGACGCCGATCGTGGCCGCCAGCCTGCGCAACGACGCCGGGATCATCGGTGCGGCGGTCGTCGCGGCCGAGGGATTTGCGGATGCTCGAACGACGCGCGACGACGTGCTGGCGAGCCTCGTCGCGGGCAACGCGCCCGAGCCGCCGCCGGGCACCTGAGCACCCTCGTCGATGCTCGATCAGCTGACGTTCCCGACTCTTGAGCTGACGGGCGAACTCCGGTTCATCCTCGATCTCGGACTGGCCGTCGCCGCGGCCCTCATCGGCGGAGCGATCGCGGTCCGGTTCCGTCAGCCGGCCATCGTCGGCTACCTCATCGCCGGTATCGCGATCGGCCCGTCGACCCCGGGATTCGTCGGGGATGTCGAGCGCATCGGGGTGCTCGCCGACGTCGGCGTGGTCCTGCTGCTGTTCGCCCTCGGTGTCGAGTTCAGCATCCGCGGGCTGCGGGCCATCCGACGGCTGGCTCTGCCAGGAGGCATCGCCCAGATCACGATCGTGCTCGTCGTCGGCGCTGCGGTCATGCTGGCGCTTGGGTCGGACCTGCGCGAGGCCCTCGTCGTCGGCATGTGCCTGTCCATCTCGTCCACGTTGGTCGTGCTCAAGACGCTGCTCGATCGCGGTGAGCTCGACAGCCTGCACGGCAAGGCGGCCATCGGCTGGACCATCGTCCAGGACATCGCGACGATCGTGTTCATCGTGTCGCTTCCGCCGCTGGCCGGCGGCGACGTCGTCGGCCCGTTCCTCATCGCCATCGCCAAAGCCGTGGTCTTCCTCGTGCTGGCCTACGTCGTGGGCACGCGGCTCTTCCCGTGGATCTTCGCCACGGTCGCGCGACTTGGATCCAACGAGCTGTTCCTCATGGCGGTCGTGGCCACGGCCTTGCTCACCGCGTTCGTATCCAGTGCCGTCTTCGGCCTGTCTCTGGCGCTCGGAGCGTTCGTGGCCGGTCTGGTCGTCAGCGATTCCGACCTGTCGCACCAGGTCGCGGCTGAGGTCATCCCGTTCCGTGACCTGTTCGCGGTCCTGTTCTTCGTGTCGGTCGGGATGCTGGTCGATCCGGGCGCCCTCGTCGCCGACGCGGGGCTGGTCGCCGTCCTGGTCGTGCTGGCCGTCGCCGGCAAGGGCCTGCTGACGGCGGCCCTCGGCCGTGGTCTCGGGCTGCCCAGTCGATCGGCGGTGCTCCTCGGGGCGACGATGGCCCAGGTCGGTGAGTTCAGCTTCATCCTGGCGGAGAACGGCCTGGAGCTGCAGTTGATGGACGAGCGCGCCTACAACCTCGTCCTCGGCACGGCCGTCGTGAGCATCCTCGTCGGCTCACTGGCGACCCGTGTCGCCGACCGGGTGGTCCCGCTCATCGAACGAGATCGAAACGCAGACACCGGCGGCGCGGCCCAGCTGGAGGTCCCTGCACGCCCGGCCTCAGCCGCCACATCGCGCACCGAGGGTTCGTTCGACCCGGCGGATGAGGCACGTCGGCCGTCCGTCGTGGTGATGGGCGCCGGTCGCGTGGGTCGCGTCGTCGTCAAGGCCGTCCGCCGGCGCGGGTTTCGGTGCGTCGTGGTGGACCGCGATCCGCGTCGTCTGGAAGACGTCGCGATCCTGGGGGCGACGACCGTCTTCGGTGACGCGGCGAACCCGGAGATCCTGCGCCGGCTCGGTCTCGACCGCGCCCAGATCCTCGTCGTGGCGATCGGCGATCCCCTGACCGAGCGGCTGGCCACGGAACGGGCGCTCCGGATCAACCCACGACTTTCCGTCGCGGCCCGTGCGCGCGGGCTGGTGGAGATCGAGGCGCTGCGCCGATCCGGGGCGACGCGCGTCTCGGACCCGGAGGCGGAGGCCGCCTTCGAACTCGCCCGCCACGCCCTGCAGCGCATGGGGGTGTCGAGCGCCGAGTTGAGCGGCATCGTCAGCGGGATGCGGCGCGACGTGTATGGGCGCGACCGAACCTAGGCGGGACCGTCAGGCGCCGGATGCGCCGCCGTCGACCGGGCCTCCCGCGGCCGTTGCGTCGAGCGCGTCGCCGGCGACCAGTGCTTCCAGGTCGATAGCCGCCAGCTCCGCTTCCGCGACTCGTTCGCGGAGGATCTCGCAGCGCGTCCGGATGCGGCTGATGAACACTTCGACCCCGGCCGCCGCCGCGGAACGCTCCGCAGGCGTGCCGTCGGTGCCAGTGAGCAGATCACTGAAGTCGGCAAGGACCTTGAGCTCCTCGAGCGTGAGGTCGACCGGCTTCATCCGCTTGATCAACTCGACGCGCAGGGCGTTCGCCTCCGTGTACAGGCGAAATCCGCCAGCGGTCCGCGCCGATGGGGTGATCAGCCCGACCTCCTCCCAGTAGCGCAGCGTTCGGAGGGACAGGTGGACCCGGGACGCCAGCTCGCCGATCTGGTAGGTGCGCTTGCGCGGCATTCGCGGATGGTACGCGGCGAGTGACCTGCGTGCCGCGCGCCTTTGCGCAGCGGGACCGATCAGCTGGCCGCGGACTCGGCGGATTCCATGTCCGCGTCCGTCGTCGGCCATGGGGCGTCGAACCGGACGAGGTCCGCTCGCACGAGCGCATCCCAGAACTGCGCCGGGATCGGGATCTGGGACAGGCGAACGTCCTCGGCGAGTTCGTCCGCTGAGCTGGCGCCGACCAGGACACTGGCAACGGCCGGGTGGGCGGCGGCGAACTGGAGCGCCGCTGCCGCCGGTGGCACCCCGAAGGTCGCGGCGATCTCGGTCAGGCGCGCGGCTCGGCGCCGCTCGAGCGCCCGTGCCGGTCGATAGTCGAACTGATCCGTCGCCTGGGGGTCGGCGAGGATCCCGCCATGGAAGATGCCACCGAGGATGACCCCGATCCCGCGCGCGCTTGCGGCTGGCAGCAGATCGTCCATCGCCGCCTGGTCGACGATCGTGTAGCGACCCGCGACGAGCACGACATCGGGATCGACGACGCCGAGCATCCGGGTCATCGAGGCCGAGCTATTGCTGGAGATGCCGATCGCCGACGCGTGACCACGGTCGCGGAGCTCCACGAACGGTTTCCACGCGGCACGGAGCTCACGATCGGAGAGCCCGTCCGGGTCATGCAACAGCATGATCTCGACGTGATCCCGCCCGAGGCGCGCAAGGCTCTCGCCCGCGGACCGGCGCAGTCCAGCCGGCGTGAAGTCATGGATCGCAACAAGATCGGACGGTACCGAGGCCGGCGCGCCGGAGGCGACACGGACCGGGGCCTGGGCCGGACGCACGCGGCGACCGAGACGGTCGGTCACGAAGCGCCCGTATTCGCGCACCTTCGCCACGGGGTCCTCCGCGTAGCGCAGCTCCCGGGCGCGGACCAGCAGTCGGTTGCGTCGCGTCCGGGGCCGCAGCACTCGGCCTGCCTTCGTCGATACCTGCAAGCCACCCGCACCGACCAGACTCGCCGCCCGCTGGAGCGCCGCCTCCGAGCGACCGAGGCCGTACAGCGGCGAGACGTCGACGTAGCGAAGGCCGGACAGGTGGGCCTGGCGGAGGATGGCGTCGGCCGCACGGTCGTCCACGGCCCGTGTCGCGCCGATCATCGTTGCCAGCCCGACGCCGAGTCGACTGACCTCGACGGACGTGCGGCCAAGAGGAACGAGTTCGTTGGGAAGCATGCCTCTCAACCTAACAGTTACGTTAGGTGAGTGTTGTCGAGGGGGGCCGATCTGGTGCCCGGAAGCACCGCTTTCCGTCGAGCGACTGCGATTCCTGCCGCGATGACGTCGTGCGCTCGGCGTCGGAATGCCCGTCGTCGGGGTGTCCGGCACCGGCGTAGAATCCGGCCCTCCTCCTGACTCCAATCCCGCACCTCGAGGTCACCCGTCCATGACGACCGAGCCGCACGCGACCCCGGACACCGCCGAGGAACCCATCACCGCGCGGATGCTCATCGGTGGCCGCTCGGTGGACGCGGCCGCAGGCCTGACCTTCGAGGTCGTGAACCCGGCGACGGGCCGCGTCATCGCGACCGCACCACAGGGCGGCCCGGAGGACGTGGACCGCGCGGTCGCCGCGGCGCGGGCCGCCTTCGACGACCCGAAGGGATGGTCCCGCTGGGCCGCCGGCAAGCGCGGTCGCTCGCTGGCCAAGCTCGCGGCCCTCATCAAGGACCACACGGACGAACTCGCATGGCTGGAGACCCGCAACGTCGGCAAGCCGATCAGCGGCTCGCGCGGCGAGGTGACCGGCGCGTCCCTCGTGTTCGACTACTACGCGGGGGCCGCGAACAAGATCTTTGGGCAGACCATCCCGGTCTCCAAGCCAGGCCTGGACCTCACGCTGCGGGAGCCGATCGGCGTCGTCGGGCTGATCGTGCCCTGGAACTTCCCGATCTTGATGGCGAGCTGGAAGGTGGCGCCGGCCCTGGCCGCCGGCAATACCGCCATCCTCAAGCCGGCCAGCTACTCCCCGCTGACGGCGATCCGGCGCGGCGAGCTGGCCCTGGAGGCGGGTATCCCGGACGGCGTGCTGAACATCGTGACGGGGCCGGGCGGATC
>JBKJHI010000194.1:0-6688 GCA_046599085.1 Candidatus Limnocylindrales bacterium | reverse complement strand
CGTAGACTTCGTTCGATGACGTCCGATGCGAACTTCCGCGGATTCGAGCCTGCGGCGACCGACTTCCTCGCCGAGCTCGCGATGAACAACGAGCGGCCATGGTTCCAGGCGCGCAAGGGCGACTACGAGCGTCTGTGCAAGGAGCCGATGGAGGCCTTCGTCGCGGCCCTCGCCGAGCGTTTCGCCGCGCGCGACCTGCCGCTCCTCGCCGATCCGCGGAGGTCGATCTTCCGGATCTACCGCGACACGCGGTTCGCCAAGGACAAGTCGCCGTACAAGACGCATCTCGGCGCGAACTTCCCGTGGCTCGAGAACGGGGCGACGACGGACGCTGGTGCCCATGCCAACGGCGGATACTTCCACTTCCAGCCCGGGGAGATGTACGTCGGCGGCGGCATGTGGATGGCCGAGCGGCCACGCCTGGAGGCCTTCCGCCAGGCGATCCTGCGCGACGAGGCGCGCGTCCGCGCAGCGATCGAGGATCCAGGGTTCACGTCGGCGTTCGGCTCGATCGGGAGCCACCATTCGCTCGTCCGCGTCCCGCCCAGATACCCGAAGGATCATCAACTGGCGGACATGTTCCGCTTCAAGGACGTCGTGTTCGGCCGCTCCCTGACCGATGACGAGGTCTACTCTCCCGCCCTGCCGGACCTCGTGGCCGATGCCTACGGCGCGGCGATGCCCGTGCTTCGCTTCCTGGCGACGCTGCGTGGCTGATTGGCATCCCCGGCAGGATTCGAACCTGCGACCTTCCGCTTAGAAGGCGGTTGCTCTGTCCACTGAGCTACGGGGACGCGGTAGAAACGCAGTCTACGCAACGCTGGCCGAGGTGGCCCCGACCTGAAGGGCCTGGCTGACCCCAGTGAGCCTCGCACAGCCGCTGGAAGCCAGAATCTCGCGTGCTATGCTCCGCGGCCCGTCACGCCGACCGGTGATCGGCAGCGGATCATGAGGACCCGGACTGCCCATGTCCGACCAGGCGGCACAGCTATCGCTGGCACTCCCCGTCGAGCTGCCGCGCATCGAGATCGAGGCCGAGTGGAAGGCACAGCAGCGCCTGTGGGGTCCCAGCCTGCACCCGATGTGCTCGTACCTGGCGAGCTTTCCGGCCGCCCTGACCCACGCCTTCATCGCCCGCTACTCGCGACCCGGCGACGTCGTCCTCGACCCGTTCAGCGGCCGCGGCACGACCCCGTTGCAGGCGTGCGCGGAGGGTCGCATCGGCGTCGGCAACGACCTCAACCCGTTCGCCCATCTGCTGACCGCGTCCAAGGTGGAGCCGGCGACCAGAGCCGCCGCTGCGACCCGGCTGACTGCCCTGCGACTCGCGTGGAACGCGGACGCACCGCGCTGGCACGCGCTCGCGGCAGCCATCGTCGCCGACCCGGACCATGGGGGACCTGAACCGGTCCCGCACGAGGTCGTGCTGGCTTTCCATCCGGACACGTTCGCCCAACTGCTGTTCACGCGCGACCTGCTTGATCTGGCCGACCGGACGGACCGGTTCCTGGCCGCAGCCATCACCGGCATCCTGCACGGCAAGAGCGCGAGCTACCTGTCCGAGCTGATGCCGAACACGTTCAGCATGGCCCCGCGCTACGTCCGTGACTTCGCGGCCAGGACCAAGTTCGTGTCGCCCAAGCGGGACGTCTTCGATGGGCTGTCCGCCAAGCTCGATCGCCTCTTCCGGCAGCCGCTCCCGCCGACCGACGGGATCGCCTTGCTCGGCGATGCGCGCGACACCGCAGCCCGGACGCGGGACGCGCTCCGCAGCCAGGGCCGGCCGGATCGGGCCAGGCTCGTGGTGACCTCGCCGCCGTACCTGCGGGTCGTCAAATACGGCTACTACAACTGGCTGCGGACGTGGTTCCTCGGGTTCGATGCCCGCGCGATCGATGCGACGCTGGACGACGCTCACCACCGAAAGCCGTACCTCGTGTTCATGACCGAGGTGCTGGCCGACCTGCGCGGCGCGATCACGGACGACGCGGTGGTCGTCATGGTCATCGGCGACGTCGAGACGGATCGTGGCCGCCGGATCACCGGCGGTCTCGGCCTGGCTGACCGCGTCTGGGAGGAAGCCGCCGAGCCCCTGGGCTATCGCCTGGCCGGCGTCGCTCTCGACGACGTCGCCGCCGTCCGCAAGATGACGAAGCTGTGGGGCGACGAGGCCGGTCAGGCCACGAAGACGGACCGCATCCTCGTCCTTGGGGCCACCGAGTCCGGGCGTCGGCGCGCCCTGGCGTCAGCCCGAGCCGATGTCGACTGGAGCTGGCCTCCGAGGTCGCTGCGCTCCCTGTAGGATTTGGGCATGCAGCAGATGTACCACCCGTCCGACCTGGCCTCGATGGATCCGCTCGTGCTCATGAAGAACCTGGACCATGCGCGGATGACCAGTCGGCGCCTGTCGTACATCCTCCAGCAGCAGGTCCACCTGTACACCCCCGAGGCCAACGAGCTGCGCGAGCAGATCGACCGCTATGTCGAAGCGGAGCGCCAGATCGAGGGCGAGATGGCGAGGCGCCAGATCCGCGCCTGAGACGCAGCGCCGAGAGGCCGGCCAGGGCCGGAGCGCAGTGTCTAGACCCCGGCCGCGACGGGGACGAACCGGGGGGATCCGCCGCTCTCCGGGGCGCCGTCGCCAGTCGTCGCGATGGCGATCCTGACCGTCGCTGCCGGCACGACCGGTGCCGCCTCGATCAGCCCGTGCACCTCCGCCGGCACGTCGTGGATCGCCACCTGCACCGGTCGTCTCGTGGCGAGATCAGCAGCGACGACCTCGCGGGTCAGCGCGGCAAGCGACGGCATGTCGAAGAGGCCGAGGCGGATGCCATGGCCGGCAAGGTCGTCGGCGGAGTAGCCTCGGTAGAGCCCGCGTGCCGCCACGGCACACATCTCGTCATAGAGTTCGGGCCACCCCACCCGGCGACGCCGGTGACAGAAGCGGACGAACTCGATCGCGTCGGGGTCGCGATCCGGTGTGGCGGCGACTCGTGGATCCATCGATGGCGGGCCCTCCGTTCCATGTGTCCTCCCGGGGGCGTGCCGGACCGCGGAACGGGGACGCGGCGCGCGCTCGGGAATCGTGTTGCGACTGACGTGGCATCGCGAAGCCAGCGGCCGGTAACGTCGGTCGATGCAGACCGAAACCCGGACCCCTCGCTCCGGAGAGTGCCCCGGCCGATCCCTCCCTCGGGCATCTGGCGGCCGGTGGACCCCTATCGTAAAGCCGCGCCGGGGCTGCCGGAAGGGGGCTTGTCCACCAGTTCGTCCACGAACTTATCCACACGAACGGGCGTTCGGCGAACGCGCGTGCGGTACGTGCAGGGCTCGCTCAGACGCCTCGCCGGGTGAGTCCCAGGCCTGGTCGGTCGGCCAGCCGCCATCGCTTGTCGGGGCCGAGGTCCAGGCCTTCGAACGGGTCGTCGGCGAGCAGGAGGTTGCCGTCCAGATCGACCCACTCGGCGAGAGACGCGACGACCGCAGAACCCCCGATCCCGACCGAGGTCTCCTCCATGCAGCCCAGGAACGTGCGAAAGCCGAGGTCCCTGGCGCGCAGGAGCATGCGCTGCGCCTGCGCGATCCCGCCGCATTTGGCCAGCTTGACGTTGACGGCCGCCACGACACCGACCAGCGCGTCGAGATCCTCGTACGTGACGGCGCTCTCGTCGGCCACGATCGGCAGGCTGGAACGCTCCTGAAGCCAGCCCATGTCCCGGTACGCACGCGCCGGGAACGGCTGCTCGATGAGCTCGACGCCCAGATCGATGAGCTCCGGCAAGAGGACCTCGGCATCGCGTCGCGTCCAACCGGTGTTGGCGTCCACCCGCAGCGGACCGTCGAACACGGCACGGACCGCCCGAAGCGTCGCGAGGTCCGCCGGCCCTCCGCACTTGATCTTGAGTGCCGGGAAGTCGCTCGCCCGCTGTGCGCGCTCGGCGACGATCGCCGGTTCGTCGATACCGATGGTGAAGTCCGTCGGCGGCACGTCCGGGGACAGGCCCAGGAGCACGTGGACCGGGACGCCGAGGACCGTGCCGACGAGGTCGTGCAGCGCGATGTCGATGGCGCACTTCGCGGCGCCGTTCCACCGGATCGCGCGGTCCATCGCAGCGCTGGCGCGCGTCAGGCCATCGGCGTCCATCCCGACCAGGCCGACGGCATCGAGCAGGGTCGGGAACACGGCCGCCATCGTCGCCGGCGTCTCACCGTAGTACGAGTCCGGGTAGCCCTCCCCCACCCCGACGACGCCCGGGAACCGGTCGTCGCGCACCTCGACGATGACCGTCGTGATGCGTGTCCCCTCGTCATGCTCGGAGCGGGCGATGCGGAATGGATCACGCAGGGCCAGCGACAGGACGTCGTGGCGGACGGTCAGACCCATGGCAACGCGTCCACTCGAGCCCGCACAGCGGTCCACAGGGCGTCAGGCCCGAACCGGACCGGGTCGTCCGCCGGCAGCCCGGTCTCGGCGGCGATCGTCGCGATGACCGCCTTCGCCTCCGCATCGTCCGGGTAGCGCGAGGTGTTCAGTGCGACCGCGACCACGCTCGATGGCGCGACCAGGCCGGCGATCTGCTCGTGCAGGGCGATGAATGGCCGAAGCTCCGCGATCGGGAACGACGCCTCTGGCAGGTGGTCGAAGTCGTGCTCCGTCTGGCCCGGCTTGTGGACCAGGACCATGGCGTGCGGCGTCGCACCGTGGATGAGCCCCAGCGTGACGGCGCTGTACGCCGGGTGATCGATCGAGCCCTGCCCCTCGACGATGACCCAGTCGCCGCGGGCCTCGCCCTCTTCCACGAGCCACTCCACGGTGCCGTTGGTGAAGTCGCTGATCACGCGGTCCACGGCCACGCCCCAGCCTTCGATCATCATCCCGGTCTGCCCGGTCGGCACCATCACGGCTGACTCGCCGGCACGTCGCGCGGCCGCGACCAGCTCCAGGGCGACCGACATCTTGCCGATCGCGCAGTCCGTTCCGACCGTGAGGATCACCCGGCTTCCTGGTCGATGGCGCCGCCCGACGGTCGTCACCATCCGGTCCGGCGGCCGCCGGTAGTCGATCAGGCGGGTTCCGGCCTGCGCTGCCGCGGCCGCGAACTCCGGGTCGTCGCCCAGGAACTGGTGCAGGCCGGAGTGGACATCGAGCCCGGCGCCGATGGCCTGCAGGACGAGGCCACGCCATGCCGCCGGCAGTCGACCGCCCGTGGGCGCGATGCCGATGAGCAACCCATCCGGGCGGACGGGCCCGAGCAGCGCAGCGTCGAGGGTCGCGACGAACGGGACATCGAACCCCGGCAGGTAGGCACCAAGGTTCTGCCCCGCCATGTCGGAATCGAGGATCGCGACGATCTCGTCCCGCCCATATCGGATGACCCCGAGGGCCGTCTTCGCGTTATCGCGACGGAATTGTCCCTCCGTCAGGATCACGAGACGGCGAGGCTCGGCAGTGGGCTCCATGCTCGCCAGTCTAGAGTTTCGCAGAGGCCGCGGAGGCCGACGTGAGGGACGTAGACTCCGGCGATGAGCTTCGATGTCGCCGCCGATGCCTACGACGCCTTCATGGGCCGCTACTCACGACTCCTCGCCCCGCACATGGCCGACCTCGCCGGCATCATGGCCGGCGACGACGTGATCGATGTCGGATGCGGTCCGGGCTCCCTCACGGGCCTGCTCGTCGAGCGCGTCGGCACAGGCCGTGTCACCGCCGTCGACCCCTCCGAACCGTTCGTCGCGGCGACGGCGGCGCGCTACCCGGGCGTCGATGTCCGGCAGGCGTCGGCTGAGCATCTGCCGTTCGAGGACGACCGATTCGATGCCGCTCTGGCGCAACTTGTCGTCCATTTCATGGCTGATCCGATCGCCGGTCTGGGCGAGATGCGGCGCGTGACCCGGCCGGGCGGGATGGTCGTCGCCTGCGTCTGGGACCACGCCGGGGGCATGGGCCCACTCGGCCTGTTCTGGCGCGCCGCCCGAGCACTGGATCCGGGCGTCCACGACGAGTCGAACCTGGCGGGCGCGCGCGAGGGCCACCTGGGCGAGCTCTTCCTCGAAGCCGGATTGCTCGACATCGAGGAGACCACCCTCAACGCCGACCTCGAGCACGCGGACTTCGAGGCGTGGTGGGAGCCGTTCACCCGAGGTGTCGGGCCAGCCGGGGCGTATGTCGCCACACTCGAGAGCCCGGGTCGCGACGCGCTGCGCGAACGATGTCGGGCCGAGCTCCCTCCGTCGTCGTTCGTTGTACCGGCCCGTGCCTGGGCGGCTCGCGGACGAAGCTAGGGCACCTGGCGGACAAGGAAACGCCCCCGGGGCGCGATCCGGGGGCGTCGGGAAAGGCGTCTGGTACCGCATACCGGATTCGAACCGGTGATCTCCGCCTTGAGAGGGCGGTGTCCTGGGCCTCTAGACGAATGCGGCTCCGAACGGCGGCGACGGACTGGTTGCGCGGCCGGATCGGGATGATAGCAACGGAGCCGGATCGTCGCCACCGGGCGGTGGGCCGGTCCCGCCCCACGCTCAGAGGCGGTGGGCCTCAAGGAACGAGCGGATCGCGTCGGCGACCTGCTGGTGGCTCTGCTCGCCGACCATGAGTCCGTAGTGCGAGTGGGCCCCGAACGGCTCGTACTCCGCCCCGAGCCACGTCGCGACCTGCTCGGCCATCGGCTCCGCGACGGAGCGATCGAGG
>JBKJHI010000162.1:0-3210 GCA_046599085.1 Candidatus Limnocylindrales bacterium | reverse complement strand
GTATCGATCACGAAGTCGGCCTGTCCGGCGATCACCACGGACATCAGCATCTACAACCCGACCCTCAAGCGGGCGTATACCGAGTGCGCCACCTGGCTTGCCATGACCATCGAGCGGATCGCCGCCGAGCGACCGGACTTCGTCGTGATCTCGGATGCTCGCTCCACACGGTTCCTCATCGATGGCGAGCCCATCCGCTCGACGGACCGCGATGACCTGTGGGGCGCTGGGCTGGCGCGCACGATCGATGACGTCCTGGTGGCGGGCGCGGCGCACATCGTGGTGATCGGCGATACACCGGACCCAGCCGGTGACCCGCCGGAGTGCCTGAGCGCGCACCTTGACGATGCCCTCGCCTGCGCCACGCCGGCGTCGGTGGCCGTCTCCCCGGACCGGCTCGCCACGGAGCGCGACGTCGCCGCATCGCGTGGTGCGACGTTCGTCGATCCGACCGACTGGCTGTGTCCGACCGACCCGTGCCCGTCGGTGATCGGACGGCTGCTCGTCTATCGCGATGGCCATCACATGACCACGCCATTCGCGACGGCACTTGCGCCCTACCTGGAGCCTGCGCTGTCGGCACTCCTGACACCATGACCCGCGTGGCATCATCGCCACCATGACGACGACGAACATGCTGCGCATCCCAGAGCTCGAGCCCGACGCTATCCGCGCGGCGCACGCATCGATCCATCCGGCCTTCACCGGGTCGCCGCAGTACGTCCACGAGGGACTGTCGGCCAGGCTCGGCGTGTCGGTGATCGTCAAGGTCGAGACGGCCAATCCGATCCGGTCGTTCAAGGGCCGCGGGACGTGGGTCGCCGTGTCGGCCCTGGCGGGGGAGGGGAGGGTCGGACCGGGCCGACCCATCGTGTGCGTGTCCGCCGGCAACTTCGGCCAGGGCGTGGCCTTCGCGGCGCGGTCGCTGGCTGTACCGGCCATCGTGTTCAGTTCGACCCGCGCCAACCCGGGCAAGGTCGCGCGGATGCGCGCGCTCGGAGCCGAGGTGAAGCAGGTCGGTGAGGACTTCGACGACGCCCGCGGCGCGTCCGAGGTGTGGGTGGCCGCGAACGGCGGCGAACTGCTGGTGGACGGAGACGATCCGCGCATCTCGACCGGTGCGGCCACGCTCGCCCTCGAGGTCACCGACGCGATCGGGGCCGGGGACCTCCCCGCGATCTCCTCCGTCTACGTGCCGGTGGGCAACGGCGCGCTGCTGAACGGCGTCGGGTCGTGGCTGCGCGACGCGGCGCCGGCGTGTCGCATCGTCGGGGTGCAGGCCGAGCTGGCCGACGCCATGACCCGCTCGTGGCGCGCGAACCAGCCGATCGATACGACGTCCGCGGCCACCTACGCAGACGGGATCGCGTCACGCGTCGCCATCCCGCGGGCCGTCGAACTGATGGCTGGCCGCGTCGACGAGATGCGGACGGTGTCGGAGGCGGCGCTCCACGACGCTCAGGCCATGCTGACCGACGAGCTCGGCATCACCGTCGAGGGAGCGGCGGCCGCGTCATGGGCGGGAGCGCTCGCGGACGAGCGACGGGACGGCCCGGTCCTCCTGATCGTCACGGGCAGCAACGTCTGACGCGCGTGCGACGCATCGAAGACCGATGACCCAGCAGTTCGCGCGGATCCCGTCCGACGCCGGAACCGTGGTCCGCGAAGTCCGCGGGCTCGGCGGGATCCCGTGGGGCCGCCTGTTCGGGTACCTGCGCCCGCACTGGCGACCGTTCTCGATCGCCCTCGTCGGGCTCGTGTTCGGCTCGGCGTTGGGCCTGGCGTTCCCGCTCGTCATCGCGGGGATCACGACGGAGGTCGTCGCGGGCGGCGACGGCGCGGGTCTCGATCGATTGATCATCACGCTGGTCGGCCTGTTCATCGTCCAGGCCGCCGGCTCGTTCACGCAGACCTACCTCCTGGGCGTGGTGGGGGAGCGGGTCGTGGCCCAGTTGCGCGGCCAGCTGTATGGACGGCTCATCACGCTGTCGCTCGACTTCCACTCGGCACACCGGGTGGGGGAGCTGGTGTCGCGCCTGTCGAGTGACGTGACCCTGGTTCGGACGATGCTCACCCAGACGGTCACGAGCCTGCTGTCGTCGCTGATCGGCCTGGTGGGCTCGGTGATCATCCTGTTCACGCTGAGCCCGACGCTCCTGTTCGTCGTGCTCCTGCTGGCTCCGGCGCTGATCGTCGTCGCGGTGGTGTTCGGTCGGCCGTTGCAGCGAGTGAGCACGGAGGTCCAGGACACGATCGCCAGTAGCACCACCACCGCGGAGGAGGCGCTGTCCGGCATCCGCGTGGTCAAGAGCTACGTCCGCGAGGCCTGGGAGCTCGAGCGCTATGACCGCGACCTGCGCACGGTCGTGACGACCGGGTCACGGCTGGCCCTGTGGCGGGCCGGATTCGGCGCCCTGATGGGTTTCCTTGGCTTCGGGGCCATCGCAGGACTGCTCTGGTACACGGGCCACCAGGTCATCGACGGGACGCTCGGCATCGGCACGCTGACCGGATTCCTGCTGTACGGCGTGGCCATCGGAGCCAGCCTCGGCTCGCTGGCCTCCATGTACGGTCAGTTCCGAGAGGGGACCGGGGCCATCCAGCGAGTGTTCGAGATCATCGACACGCGGCCGACCATCGTGGACGCGCCCGATGCACCGGATCTCGGGCGCATCTCGGGCGACATCGAACTCGATGGCATCTCGTTCGCCTACCGACCGGACCGGGTCGTCATCCGCGACCTCAGCCTCACGATCCCGGCGGGGGAGACCCTCGCGCTCGTCGGGCCGTCCGGTTCGGGCAAGACCACGCTCGTCGGGCTGATCCCGCGGCTGTGGGATGTCACGGCGGGCACGATCCGGGTCGATGGCCACGATATCCGCGACGTCGGCGTCGCGAGCCTCCGTGCGCAGATCGGCCTGGTGGCCCAGGAGGCGACGCTGTTCGGCGGGACCGTCGCCGAGAACATCCGCTACGGGCGGCTCGAGGCGACCGAGGCGGAGGTCGAGGCTGCGGCCCGCGCTGCCAATGCGCACGACTTCATCTCGGCCCTCCCGGAGGGCTACGACACGGTCGTCGGCGACCGGGGCTCGCGGCTGTCCGGCGGACAGCGTCAGCGGGTGGCCATCGCACGGGCGATCCTCAAGGATCCCCCGATCCTGCTGCTGGATGAAGCCACGAGCTCGCTCGACAACGAATCGGAGCGCCTCG
>JBKJHI010000169.1:0-31761 GCA_046599085.1 Candidatus Limnocylindrales bacterium | reverse complement strand
GCGCTGGGCGCCGTCCCGGGGTCACCGACCCCAGGTCACCTCATGATCGGGGCCGGGACGCTGGCGACGACGGGCGACGTGACATTCAGTGGCAATCGGGGCCTCGCGCTGACCGGTGCCGCGACCTTTTCCATTGCGACCGCGACGACCCTCACGGTCCCCGGTATCGCCACTGGCACGGGGGCCCTGACCAAGACCGGGACCGGCACCCTGGCCCTTGGTGGCGCCAACACCTATACGGGCCTGACGACCATCACCACGGGGGTGGTCCGGGTCCAGCATGCGTCCGCTCTGGGAACGACCGCCGGCGCGACGACCGTGGCCTCGGGTACGGCGCTCGAGATCGACGGCTCGGGCCTGACCATCGCCGAGCCCGTGACCAGCCTGATCGGCACGGGCGTCAGTGCCGCCGGTGCCATCCGCAACCTGGCCAACAGCAACACCTGGTCGGGCGCCATCACCATCGGCTCGGGCAATGCCACGGTCAATGCCGACGCGGGTCTGCTCACCCTGGGCACCGTGGGCGGAGCGACCCGCACGCTGACGATCGGCGGGAACGGCGACACGACCGTCGGCGGGATCATCGCGACGACCACCGGCACCCTGGTCAAGAACGGCAACGGCACGCTCATCCTGAGCGCCGCCAACACCTACACGGGGACGACCACGGTCAACGCGGGCCGCGTTCAGGTCGATGGCAGCACAAGTACCGGCGCCGTCTCGGTGGCGGCCGGTGCGATCCTCGGCGGATCGGGCACGATCAGTGGAGCGGTCACAGTCACCGGCACGCTCCAGCCGGGAGCGCCTCCCGGCCGGCTGACAAGCGCCGCCGTGACGATGAGCGCCAACTCGACCTACCGCATCGACATCGGCGGGACCACGGTCGCGACCCAGTACAGTCAAGGCCGGGTCAGCGGGACCACGGTCACGATCCAGTCGAGCGTCACGCTGAGGCTCGTCAAGATCGGTGCATTCACGCCAACGAGCGGTCAGACCTTCACGATCCTCGACAAGGTCGGCGCAGGCGCGATCTCCGGCACGTTCAATGGCCTGGCCGAGGCCGCGACCATCTCGGACTTCCTGGGCAGCGGGCTGAATGCCCGGATCAGCTACATCGGCGGTGACGGGAACGACATCGTCATCACCGTCCTCTGAGAGGCCTTGGGCCCTCGTGGCGAGACTCTACCGGGGTTGCCGTGCGCGTGCCGCCCGCGCGTGCCCCCCCGCGCGCGTGCCCCCCGCGCGTGCGGTTCGCGTGCCGCGTGCCGCACGTCGCGAATGTGCATCGGATGCCGCATCACCCGGGGACTGGTGCAGCAGATGCACGCAACGTCCCGTCGCAGAGCCAGGCACGTCGTGGATGGCGCACCAGGTGGCGCACATTCGCCCGTCGCCGATCCCATCGCCCGCAAGAGGTCACGGATGCGGCATGCGATGCGCCGTGTGCGACGTCTGCCGACACCCGTCGATGGACAGTGGTCGCTTGCGTGCATCCAACGCACAGCATGTCCAGGCGCGCGGATGCGGTGGCCGCACGGCCCGCCCCTGCGCCCCGCCCCCCGATCACTTGCACCGGGTGCACGAGTCGTCGCTGCCCGGCGACCATCTGTGCATCCCATGCAAGATCCGCGTCGGATGGGCTCTCTCGAGGCTTGATGGGGCGGGTGCGGACGCAGTTCTTGCACCAGGTGCATCGTTCGTCGCTGTCCGGCGACCATCAGTGCATGCCATGCAACGCCGGTCTGGCGCGCGGGGTCCGCCACCGGCCCACCGGCCCGCCGGCCCGCCGGCCCACCGGCCCACCGACCCACCGGCCCAACCGGCCCCGCGTGCGTCCGGCCGGCGCGATTTCCTCCTTGTCTGATTAGAACAGATGTTCTAGGATTCGGCGTCCGATGACGACCCCTCGTGGTGATGTGGACGCAGCTGTCGCGGGCCTCCGGGCCCGTTGGGGAGCCGCAGCTCCGCGGGTCGTCGGGTCGCTCGCACTGGCCCTGGCACCCGCCCCGGCCGAGCCGGGCGACGACGAGTTCGCGCCGCGATCCGGCACGGCCACTGCCACGCCCGCTCCCGCCATCTCGCCACTCCCTGGCGAGCGGATCATCCACACGGGCTTCGCTGCGCTCGATGCCATCCTTGGCCCGGGCGGCCTGCCGACGTCGGCTAGCGTGGCCATCCGCGGCGACGGTTCGAGCGGACGCACGACCCTCGCCCTCCGGGTCGCCGCGGAAGCCCAGGCGCAAGGCTCGGTCGTGGCCTGGCTCGACCTGTCGCGCAGCTTCGATCCGGTGGAGGCTGTCAGTCGAGGGATCCGGCTCGAGTGGCTCGTGGTCATCACCCCGGCCGACCTCGATGAGGGCCTGCGCATCGCGGGCAGCCTTTTGGCCGGCCGGTCGGTGGATCTGCTCGTCCTGGACCTGCCCGGCGGTCGGCTGGCGAGGACCGACACGCCGGCGAAGGTCGCCGATCGACTCCATCGGATGGCCGCGCTGGCCCGCCGCGCGGAGACCCTGCTGCTGATCCTGGATGCCCCCGGCTTCGGCGGCGGACTCTCGACCGCGGTCGACCAGGCGACCGGGATCCGGCTCGAGCTGGTGCGAAGGTCGTGGGTCCGCCTGGGCCACGACATCATCGGCCAGCGAACGGAGGCACTCGTCGCGCACGACCGCTACGGGCGACCGGGGCGGACGGCGACGCTCCGGATCCTGTACGCCGAGGGCGGGGAGCGGGATGCGTGCCTGGCGCGGGATGTCCTGCTCATCGATGCCCTCGATGCGGGCCCCAGCCACGCACCGCCGGCAACCCCCAGCCACGCACCGCCGGCACCACCTGGCCACGTGCCACTCGCCCATGCCCCCGCACCCGAGGCCCCCGATCGCGAGACCTACGACCATGCGACGACTCCACGCGTACGTGCCGCACCTCTCCCTGGGCCTTGCACGGGCCCGACGCTCCGAGCCCTTCCCACCGGGGCCGCTCGTCCTGGGCGGCAAGCCATGGCATCCGGGCCCGGTCATCGACGCGAGCCCGGACGCCCGGGCCCTCGGCGTCCGCCGCGGGATGCCGCTCGGGAGCGCCCACCGTCTTGTCCCTGAGGCGACCTTCATCGAGCCGGACATCGAGGCCGACGGGACGACGGTCGAGGCGGTGTTCGAGGCCCTCGCGGCATCCAGCCCCACCCTGTCCGGGCGGATCGACCCGTTGGCGGCGGGTTTCGGGCTGTTCGAGGTAGGCATCGATGGCCTGGGGCCGCTGTGGGGTCCCGAGCCGGTGCTCGCCGAGCGGATCAGGACGGCCGTCCGCGGCGCCCTCCCCGGGGAGTGGCCGTCGGATGTGCCCGGGATCGGCATCGCCGGGACGCATTTCGCGGCAACGATCGCGGCCATCTCGGCACTCTCGTCGTTCTCGGGGAGTGCCCTCGACATCGTCCCGCTTGGCACCGAGGCGGCATTCCTGGAGGACCGGCCATCCGGTCTGCTGACCACGGACCCGGACGTCCGCGCCCGGTTACAGCGCTTTGGGCTGCGCCGCATCGGGGCCGTGGCGGAGCTCCCCCGATCGGCCCTCATCGCCCGGTTCGGCGACGTGGGCGCCCGGCTGCATGCGCGGGCTCGCGGCGAGGAAACCGAGCCGTTCCGCCCCCGTCACGCCCGAGAACGCCTGGCTCTCGCCCTGCCCATCGAGCCGCCGGTCGAGGAACTCGAGCCGCTGCGGTTCCTGCTCCACCGTCTCGTGGCCGCACTGACCGGGCAGCTCACTGGCCGGGGTCTCGCCGCGGACCGGGCGATCCTGACCCTGGAGCTGGACCTGTCCTTCGCGCCGCCCGGCACCGCGGAACGGCTGGAGGTGGAGCAGCGGTTCCCGGAACCCACCGCCGACCCCGACGCCATCGAGCGGCTGCTCTTCGCCCGCATGGAGCGGGAGCCGCCGCCGGCCGCGGTCGCCCGGCTCGGGCTGGAGGTGCGCGGTACGACGCCTGCTGCCGGTCAGCAACTTCCGTTGTTCGTGCCGCAGGCCGCCCGCACGGCACGGCTGGGCTGGCAACTCGCCCGGCTCGCCCTGACCTACGGGGAGGATCGCGTCCGCCGGATGGCCATCACGGACCCGGAGGCGCCACTCCCCGAGGACCGCTGGACGTGGCAGGACGTCGGTCTCGGCACGGACCCCGGGGAGCGGCCATGACCCGGCTGCTGCGGGAGCACCCGCGCATCGATGTCGAGCTGGACGCCGGCGGACGCCTGACCGCCATCCGCTGGAACGGCCGGCGCGAGGCGGTGGAAGTCTGCAATCGATGGCGCGTCGAGGAGGCCTGGTGGCGCGATCCGATCGCCCGCGACTACGTCAAGGTGGCGGGGGAGCGCTGGCTGGCGCTCGTCTACCTCGATCGCCTCGACGGGACGTGGCACTTGGAACGCCTGTACGACTAAGCCGGTGGCGCCCCGGGGGTCGTCAGCGGACGGGTGACCCGACCGTCAGGGTGACGACGAAGAGGACCAGGAACATGCCGATCACGAAGATCAGCGCTCCGACATCTCGTGGCTGCGCGGATTGCACGATCGATTCCCCCAAACCTGGCCCGACCAGATCACCGGCCGGTCCGTGTCACGTGAGACGCGTGAGCGTCGGGCCGTGATGCGCCTCGGGACCACTCGTCGTGGTGCCCATCGGCACCGCCATGGTAGCTGCGATCCGCGGGATGTGCAGGCCAGTCCGCAGCCCCGACGGAGGGCCCCTACGCCTCGATCGGCGGGATCGCTCCCACGACCAGGATCACGACCAGGCTGACCAGGACCAGGGCCAGAACGGCGGCACCGATGAAGTCGATGGGACGAGGTTCCATGGCGGGTCGATCAGCTCCTTAGCGGTTCGGGCAGGCGGCGCCGTAGCGAACGGTCATCAGGATCAGGCCGCCCATCGGGGCGATCACGGTCTCGATCCGGCAGTCGCCGTCGCCCACGGAATCGATGACGACGCTGCCGTCCTCGAATGGCCCGGACAGCGCCTCGGTACTGTACGTCGCCGTCTCGAGCGCCGTCTGCATCCACGACGCGATCTGCGACGGGTCGCCGTCAGGGATCGCGAAGACGCCACTGACCGGTTCCGCGGTCGCGTCATCGGCGATGGTCGCGCCAGGCGGGGTCGGGAAGCCGCTCGGCAGGTCGTCCCAGATTCGGCCCCAGGACGTGTCGGTCTGGCTCGTCTCGGGCACGGCCGTGGGGCCGGCAGAGGCGACGGGGTCGCCGGGCGAGGCAGCGGCCGACGCGCTCGGGCTGACCGTCACGCTCGGTGAGCAGGCAGCGATGGCGGTGACCACGGCCAACACGGCGATCAGTGGAAGGAGGCGGGCGGGTCGCGTGTGCATCGCCCGAGTCTAGCCCGGGTCGGCTGCGGGGCCTCGAAAGGCATGGACACTGGCGCGGGTGCTCGCCAGATCCTCGAGCTCGGTCGTCGTGCGCACGTCGTACGACGCGAGCTCGACCATGGCCTGCGTCGGCAGGTAGCGGCGACCAGGATCCCCGACGAGTACCGCGATGCCGTCGGCCCGTGCCTGCCCGAGCCAGCTCGTGGCGCGCGCGGCGAAACCGGCCTCGTAGAAGCAATCGCCGGCCAGGATCACGTCCACGTCCGGCGGCGGCTCGTCGAACGGGTCGCGCGGCACGACGCCCACCCGGACCTGGTTGGCGCGAGCGTTGCGCTCGATCGCGGCGTGCGCGAAGGGATCGATGTCGGCGGCCAGCGACCGAGTCGCACCGGCTCGCATCGCGGCGATGGCGACGAGGCCAGATCCGGACCCCAGGTCCAGGACCCGCTTGTCGGCGACAGCCCCCGGTTCGTCCCGCAGGTAGTACGCGAGCGCCAGGCCGCCGGACCAGGCGAACCCCCAGTACGGCAGGGTTGCGTCGTCGTCACCGGTCGCGACCTGGACCGCGCGCCACAGCGCCAGGGCATCGTCCGCGAGGTGCAGCCGGATCCCGAGCAGTCCGGGGACGGCCTGCAGGCGGGTCTCGCGGACGACGAAGGATCGCCACGGACTCGTCATCGGCGGACGCGACCGGGCGCGTCGATGTCGCACATGGCCGTCACCCTACTCCGCGCGACGGGATGTCGTGGTCCTGGTGCAGGACGTGGCAAGACCCCATCACATGGGTGGAGCCGGGCCCCGCCCCCATGCGGGTTCACTGGCTCGTTGACCCACGTGACGGGGTCCTGCGGCCGGAAGAGCGTCGCTCACCAACGCCCCGGCAAGGTCGGCGCGACCATCGCGGTCGGCGCCGCCGAGATGTCGTCCCGTAGCCCCCAGGCGCCGAGACTTGTGTGGTGCTAGACCGACGCCGCCTGGGCCGCAAGGGCCGGCAGGACGACGAGGATCAGCAGCATCGCGGCGACCACGGCGAGGGCCGTCCGGAGCGCGGTCGAGACGACCGGTCGGAGCGGGCGATCGAGGTGGTTCGGCGCGTGCATGCCACTGAGACGCCGGAACCACCCGGAGTGTTTCGTGGTCAGAGATAGAACATATGTCCTATGCTACGGAGCCCCCAACGAGCCGGCCCCCTGACCGGAGCACCCGTGACGACCAAGGCCCGCATCCCCTACGCCGAACTCCACGCGCACACCAACTTCTCCTTCCTGGACGGCGCCTCGGCACCGGACGAGCTGGTCGCCCGGGCCGTGGAGCTGGGCCTGGCCGGGCTGGCCGCCACGGACCATGACGGCCTGTATGGTTCGGTCCGTTTCACCGCCGCGGCCGAGGAAGCCGGGCTGCACCCGGTCATCGGCACGGAGATCGGCTTCGATGACCCGGCCGTCGCGGATCCGGACCAGGTCGTCGTCCCGCCGCGACGTCGCCGACGGCCGGGTCGACGGGGCAGCCCCAGCAGCCTGACGGAGGTGGTCGAGGGGCTCCCGACCGACGGCCACCCTCGCCGTCCTCGCCCGGAACGTGCCCGCCTCCCCGGTCACCGCGATCCGGTCAAGGAGGACTTCCGCGGAGTCGGCCGGCGAGTCCGGGGCCCACGGCTCGTGCTGCTGGCTCGCGACCAGATCGGCTGGCGCAGCCTGTGCCGCCTGCTGTCCCGCGCGAACCTCGCCGGCACGAAGGGTGCTCCCATGGTCCGCCAGGCCCTCCTCGACGAACATCACGACGGGGTGGTCGCCCTGTCGGGTGGTCGGGACGGAGAGATCGGCCGACGACTGCTCGTCGGGGATCGCGCGGGCGCGCGCGCAGCAGCGGGACGGTATGCGGGCACGTTCGGCGAGGACGGCTTCCACATCGAGCTGACCCACCACCTGCTGCCGGACGACGACTGGCTGGTCGCGGAATCGGTGGCGCTGGCGCAGGACCTGCGGCTCCCGGTCGTCGTGACCAATGCCGTCCACTACGCCCGCCGCGAGGATCGAGAGTTCCACGACGTCCTGACCGCGATCCGGCACGGCCGGACGCTCGATTCGCTCGCCGATCTGCGCCGACCCGACAGCGAGTCGTACCTGAAGTCCGGCACGGAACTCGCGGCGCTCGGCGCCTCGATGGAGCGCTCGGTGGCGCACGCCTGGCGCGAGGGCATCGATCGCTCGGTCGCTCTCGCGGCGGCCTGTCACGTCGATCTCGGCTTCGAGCAATACCGCTTCCCGGGCTTTCCGGTCCCGGACGGGGAGACGGCATTCAGCTACCTCGTGTCGCTGTGCCAGGACGGCGCCCGGCGCCGCTACCACCCGATCACCCCGGCCGTCGTCCGCCAGCTGGCTCATGAACTCGATGTCATCGAGCGGACCGGACTGGCCGAGTTCTTCCTCATCTGCTGGGACCTGATGCAGTTCGCGAAGTCGCGCGGCATCCCCGCACAGGGCCGGGGGAGCGCTGCGGGCTCGATCGTGTCGTACGTGCTGGGCATCAGTCGCGTGGAGCCCATCCGCCACGACCTGTTGTTCGAGCGCTTCATCAACGAGGGCAGGACGACCTACCCGGACGTCGACATCGATTTCTCCAGCGAGCGCCGGGAGGAGGTCATCCAATACGTCTACCAGCGCTACGGCCCGGAGCACACCGGCATGGTCTGCAACCTCGTCACGTATCGGGCGCGCTCGGCCGTGCGCGAGGTGGGCGTGGCGCTCGGGTTTCCGCGGCCGCTCGTGGATCGCGTGGCCAAGGCGCTCGAGACGTACGACTCGGTGATGGTCCGGCGCGATCTCGAGGCGGATGGCGGCTTTGCCGAGTTCTTCCGGACACCATCCGCGGCGGATACCGTGCCGCTGGCTGTGGCGGCCGCCCAGGGCCTGACCGATTCGATGGGTCGGCTCAACCACGCCGGCGGCGACCCGCTCGCGCCGCGCACACCGATCCGCGGCGGGGGCACGTCCGATGATGAGGGCGGCCCGGGCGACACCCCGGCCAGTGTTGCCTGGCTGCAGGCCGGTCGCGGCACGGGTTACGAGCCGGCACCCGGTCGCGGCGCGGGCTACGTCGCGGTGGATCCCGAGCACGGCATGCCGGAGCCGGCCCCGCGAGCCACGGACCGCCTCGGTCGGCCGAGCATGTGGGACCCGCCGCCGGCCCGCGCCACGGACCCGGCCCGCGCCACCGACCCTCGCGCTGGGCCGCACAGTTCCGTGGCCCGGGTCGAACCCGAGCCGCGCCCGACAGCCCGTGGCGGCTCGACCATCGGGATGAGCCACTGGGAGCGCTGGCTGGAGTTCTGCGCCCGCATCGATGGCTTTCCGCGGCACCTGAGCATCCACTCCGGCGGCATGCTGGTGACCGCGGCGCCGCTCATCGATATCGCGCCGATCGAGCGCGCGACGATGGTCGATCGGGTGGTCGTCCAGTTCGACAAGCGTGACGTGGAGTCGCTGAAACTCATCAAGCTCGACCTGCTGGGCCTCGGGATGCTCGCCGCGATGGACGAGACGCTCGGGCTCATCGAGCTCGATTGCGGGGCCTGCCTGGACCTCGATCGGCTGCCCGAGGACGTGCCTGAGGTCTTCGCCATGCTTCAGGCGGCCGACACGGTCGGCGTCTTCCAGGTCGAGAGCCGCGCCCAGATGCAGACGCTGCCCAAGTCGCGGCCGCAGAACCTCGATGACCTCGTGGTCGAAGTCGCGATCATCCGGCCTGGCCCGATCCAGGGCAATGCCGTCCACCCGTACCTGCGCCGCAAGCAGGGCCTGGAGCCCGTGACCTACCTGCACCCGTCGCTGGCGCCGATCCTCAAGGACTCGATGGGCGTGATCCTGTACCAGGAGCACGTCATGCGCATCGCCATCGATGTCGCCGGTTTCTCGCCGGCGGAGAGCGACGGGTTCCGGCGAGCGATGGGGACCTGGCGCTCATCGGCCGAGATGGAGAAGCTCCATCGACGGTTCGTGGACGGCGCCCTGCGCCAGCCCGACATGACCGAGGAGACCGCCGAGGAGCTGTTCCGCCAAGTGGCAGCATTCGCCTCGTTCGGCTTCGCCAAGTCGCATGCCGCGGCCTTCGCCCGGACCGCGTACGAGTCGGCGTTCCTCAAGCTGTTCTACCCGGCCCAGTTCCTGGTCGGCCTGATCAACGCCCAGCCGATGGGCTTCTACCCGGTCGAGGTCCTGGTCAACGACACGAAGCGTCATGGCGTGGCCGTGCTGCCCGTGGACATCAACGCCTCGGCGTACGCCACGACTTCCGAGTGGGTCGGGGTGGAGGCGCAGCCCGCCGCGGTCGTGTCATCTGGATGCGTGGTCCCCTCCGCGGCGACGCGTGAGCACTGGACCCCGGCGGTCACGACGGGCTGGGGGGTGCGCCTGGGCCTGCACTTGGTCAAGGGCATCGGCGAGGAGCACGCGGCGCTGCTCGACGCCGAACTCACGCACGGCGTCTACCGCTCGCTGTCCGACGTGGTGGAGCGGACCGGCTTGCCCGAGGTGGTCCTGGAGCGGCTGATCCGGAGCGGGGCGATGGATTCGCTGGGTCGACCGCGACGGGAGCTGCTCTGGCAGCTGCGCGAGGTCGCCTCCGCGTCACGGGGCCGGGTGGACGGCCGAGCGGTGCGCACCCTGGGTCGCGCGGCGGGTAAACGGGGAGCGGCCGCGGGACGGCCGATGGACCTGCGGCTGCCGGCGACGGACGCGCCCGTCCTGCCGCCGCTGACCGAATCGGAGCGGGTCAGCGATGCCTACGCGGTCCTCGGGGTGGATGCCCGTCAGCAGGTCGTGTCCCTGTTCCGGCCGGCGCTGGATCGGCTTGGGGCGGTGACGAATGCCGCGTTGTCCGACCTCCGCCCGGGACGTGTCCGCGTCGGTGGGCTGGTCGTCACCCGCCAGCACCCGATGACGGCGAAGGGCACGGTCTTCCTCGCCCTCGAGGACGAGACCGGGATGGTCAATGTGACCCTCTGGCCGTCGGTCTGGGAGGAACTCCGCGGCGTCGTCCGACGCAACGCCCTGCTGCTCGTGGACGGCGATCTGCAGCGGGATGGATCGGTGGTGAACCTCGTGGCACGGGCCGTTCGGCCACTCCCCGAGGTAGCCGCCGAGGTCGGAGGACCCGATCGACCGGGCGGCGTGCGCCAACTGGGTCACGCCGGGATGCGCCGGCTGGGCTGAGGTGCATCGCCAACGGACCCGACGACGACGCGACGACGGTGATGGCATGAACGAACGCCGGCGCCGACCGCGGACGGTCGACTCCGGCGTTCAGGGATGGCCCCGTCCCGACACGATTCAGGTCCACCATGGCGGCCCGAGCTTCCGCTTCAGGCGAACCTCAGATCGACGACGCGTCGGAGCGCATCCACCCTCTTGTTCGCGTGAACCGCCGGAACGGATGGTTCGACGTTCGCGGATGCCTAACGGCGGGCGCCGGCCGCCCTCGACTTGCCATCTCGTCGACCGGTATTGGCCGCCGCGCGTCGGTTTCGGTTCGGGCTGGACAACGCCAGGAACCGTCGATACCAGGCCGCCATGGAGGCGAACAGCGCGCCCATCACCGGCGACAGGAAGAATGCCCCGGAGGCGGCGGCACTGGCCTCGGCCTCGGTCGGTGGCACCGGGAAGATCTGCGTCGGGAAGGCGACGATCAAGATCGCGAAGCTGGCCGCCGCCGCGAGCCCGACGACGATGCCGAACAGCCAGCTCGATCGGGGCGCCAGGAAGCCCGCGATGAACACGCCACCGATCGCCGGCGTGAAGACGAAGTACTGGAAGACGAAGTTGGTCAGGACACTCAGCATGTCCGACCGGCTCACGCCGACGATCGCCACCAGCGCGGCGGATGCGAGGGTCAGGCCGAGCGGCACCCACAGCGCCCTGGAGCGCAGGGCGATCCGCGGGAACGCGGCGAGGTCGCCGCGAAGATCGAGCGGACGGAATGCCAGACGGAACGCGTTCCCGATCCCGATCCGCTGCGGCGGCGCGCTGTCGGCTGCCGCGCGCGGCGCGCGGTCGCCTCGGGCGGTCGGTCGAGCCGCGCTCGCGTCGTCCTCGGCCTCGGCGGCGTCGAGCTCCGCATCGGTGAAGCCCTGGGCAGCGCGATGGCGTCGGCGGGCTTCGGCGCGGTCGGTCCTCTTGGCGCGGGCCACGGTCTCTCCTGCTCGGGTCGGTGATGGGTGACGGTCGGCTCAGGGTGGCGGCCATCGTAGTCGATACGTCGGTGATAAGCGGCCTCTGGTATCCATATGCGGCGCCGCCACCCCGCCCGCCCCGCCGGGAGGTCACGCATGCATCGCGCTCAACTGCGGAGGACGTCCGTCCTCGCGCTGATCCTGTCCCTGTCCGCCTCCATGGGCCCGCCGACCCTCGCCTCGACCGTCGCCTGGCCGACGTCCTCGCTGGTGGTCTCGGAGGTCCAGACCGGCGGTGCGTCGGCGTCGGACGAGTTCGTCGAGATCGCCAACCAGGGCTCACTCCCGGTCGACCTGGTCGGGCTCGAGGTCGTTTATGCCACGTCGTCCGGCACTACGATGACCCGCAAGGGGAGCTGGACGACCACGCAGATCATCGAGCCTGGCCGACGGGTCCTCCTCGTGAACAGCGTGGGTACGCACCTCGCGCTCGGCGACCTCACGTACACCGGTGGCTTCGCGGCGACCGGCGGCGCTGTCGCGCTTCGCATCATCGGCGGCGTGGTCATCGATTCCGTGGCGTGGGGTGATGCGTCCAGCGGGTTCGTCGAGGGCACGGCGGCGCCGGCACCGGCCGCCGGGTCGTCGCTCGAACGGCGACCGGGTGGAGCGGCGGGCAATGGAGCCGACACGAATGACAACGCGATCGACTGGTTCGTGTCCGTGGTGCCTGGACCACAGGGGTTGTCGGCACCTGCGGTTCCGGTGCGGGTTGAGCCGACGGCGGCCCCGACGCCGACCGCGGTCCCGACTCTGACGCCGACACCGACCGTGACCCCGACGCCGACACCGACGCCGACCCCGACCCCGACCGTGACCGCCTCGCCGACCCCGACGCCGACACCGACCGTGACCGCCTCGCCGACCCCGACGCCGACCGCGGCCTCGACCGCGACCCCGACACCCACGCCCACACCAACCCCGACGCCGACCCCGCTCGGCATCGACGTCGCACGCAGCCTGCCCGACGGCACGACCGTCACGATCGCCGGCACGCTGACGACGGCGCTCGGTGCACTCGAGGACCAGCGGACGGCCTTCGTCCAGGACGGGGCCGCGGGAATCGCCATCTACCTCGACGCCGCCGTCGTGGGCGCCATCCCGGCAGGCACCGACATCCTCGCATCCGGCATGCTCGACTCCCGCTACGCGCAGCGGGTGCTGCGGGTCGCTGAGTCGGCCATCGTGACCGTCGGCAGCCGCGAGATCCCCGCTGGACTCGCCGTCGGCACCGGGGCGGCTGTCGAGCCACTGGAGGGCCGGCGGCTCACGGTCACCGGCATCGTGACGGGCAGTCCCAGCACGCTCAGCGATGGGATTGCCGTGTCCATCGATGACGGGAGCGGGCCCGTGCGGATCATCGTGACTCCAGAAGCGCTCGCGAGTCGAACCTTCACGAGTGGCGCCAGCTTGACCGCCGTCGGTCCCCTCGGGCAGCGCGACAGCAGCGGGACCGGCCTGAGTGGCTACCGGGTCTTCGTCGTGACCGACACCGACCTCGTGATCACCCCCGCCGCGACCCCGACACCAACCCCGAACCCGACCCCGAACCCGACCTCGACCCCGACGCCGGTCCCGACCGCCGCGCCGACCGGGTCGCCATCGGCCTCTCCGTCGTCGTCACCGTCGCCGACCGTCGCGCCGACGACGTCGCCGAGCCCGAGCCCGAGCCCGAGCCTGACTGCCACCACCATCGCCGCGGCTCGCCTCAGGCCGGTCGGTTCCGTCGTCACGGTCCGTGGCGTGGTCACCGCCGAGCCGGGCCGACTCGGTACGCCGCCCCTCTTCGCGATCGCCGATGCGACCGGCGGCATCGTCGTCCGCCTGCCGTCCGGCATCGCCACCCCGGCGCGCGGTGCCATGGTGCTGGTGCGAGGGCCCCTCGCCGAGCCGTATGGCCAAACGGAGATCCGGCCAGGGTCCGACGGCCTCCAGTTCGAGGGCACAGGTCCGCTGCCGGTCGCGATCGAACCTGGCGGCGCACTCGGGGAATCCATCGAGGGTCGACTGATCTGGGTCGACGCGGTGGTCAAGACGAAGCCCGCCAAGGCGACCAGCGGCGACCTCTCATTCCTCGTCGAGACCGAGGACGGAGCGCAGATCAAGGTCACGGCGGACGCCTCGAGCGGGATCACTGCGGCGAGCGTCGTCGTCGGGTCGAATGGCCGGATCATCGGCATCGTCGGGCAGCGGGCCAGCCGCAAGGGCGCCCTCGATGGCTATCGGATCTGGGTGCGGGACGGTCGTGACCTGGCCATGACGGCTCCCGCGGCGTCTGGGCCGATCGGCATCGCGACGCCCGGACCGGGTTCGTCATCGGCACCCGGCGGGAGCACCGGGATCTCGATCGCGGCAGCCCTCCGTCGTGACGGCCAGGTGGTGGTCGTCATTGGAGTCGTGACGGCGAGCGGGACGCTCCTGGACGCCACCGGCCGCCGGATCGTCGTCCAGGACGCCAGCGGCGCGGTCGAGGTCCTCCTCCCGAGCGATGCCGGATCGCAGCGCGTTGGCGACCGACTGCGGATCACCGGGAAGATGGGCACGGCCTATGGGTCGCCACGACTTCGCGCGACAGCGGTCGCGGGCCTTGGGCGCGCCAGTGTGCCGGCGCCTGCCGTGGTGCGCGGCCAGTTCAGTGCGGCGCATCACTGGCGCCTGGTCCGCGTCGAAGGGCGGATCGATGATGTCTCTCGCCTCGGCGACCGCTGGAAGGCAGAGGTCGTGATCGATGGGGTGCGTCTGCTGGTCGTTGGCCAGCCGGGCGCTTCGATCCCTGCCGTGTCCATGGTCGAGGGCAAGGTCGTGACCGTCACGGGCATCGTCCGGGCGGCCTACCCGACCGCGACGGATCGACGCGCCTCGCTCCTGCCGCGTTCGACGGCCGACGTCCTGATCAGGGCCGGGGGCGCAGCATCGGGCGCCGGTACCCCAGGCCAGCCATCGGGTGGGTCGGGGTCGACAGCTGGCTCGACGGGGACCGGTGCCACGGGCAGTGGCTCGTCCGGTGGCCCCATCGGCGGGCCCATCGGCGGGTCCGGGGCGGTTGAGGTCGTCGATGCGGATCTGGCCGGCCTGGCGCCGTTCGCGGGGTCAATGGTGCGTGTCGGCGGTCTCGTCACCGGACTCAGCGCAGATGGCTTCACGCTCGACGACGGGACCGCGGTCGGGCGGATCGTCCTGGTTGGTGAGGCCAGCGGCGTCGGCGGTCTCATCGAGCCGGGCGATGCCGTGAACGTGATCGGCCGCGTCGTCGCTCGCCCGGGGAGCGAGGGCGCCTTCGAGGTCGTCGTCGATGACCCGGATTCGATCGTCCTTGGGAGCGTCGGCCGATCCGCTCCGGCCACGCCGACCGCGACGCTGGCCTCTGGCGATGGGGCACCGCCTTCGGGTCGATCGCCCCAGGCGGCCGGACTCGCGGGTGGGTTCGACCTGCCGGGCGGCGCAGGCGTCTTGTCTGTGCTCGGCGTGGCGATGGCGTCGCTCGCGGTCACTGGCCTCCGCCGACGACATGCACGGCGCCTCTTGGCGAGCCGAGTGGCGGTCCGCCTGGCGGCCTTCGCGGGGCCTGCGGAGCCTGTCGAGCGGGCGCCGTGATAGGCCCGGACGGCGCGCCGAGTGCGGCACGCGTGGCCCGTGCATGGCCACGAGGAAGCCCGTGCAGGATGCAAGCCGGTTGCGGGGCGAGTTGACGCTCCTCTGAGCACGGGACTATCCTCGGCCGAAGTTTCGCGTCAGCGAAGCACGCCACACGCTCGAGGAGAGGTCTTGCCGAACGCGGATACCCGCGTCGAACAGCCCCGGGACCGGCGCATCGCCATCCCAGAAGGGGACCGGCAGTACCACATCGGACTCGGACCGGGAGAACTGGCCGAGTACATCCTCCTCCCCGGCGACCCGGATCGAGCGACCAGGATCGGCTCGCGCTTCGATTCCATCGAGCTTGAGCACCGACACCGGGAGTTCGCAACGGTCACCGGGATGTATCGAGGCCAGCGGATGTCTGTCGTCGCGACGGGCATCGGCACCGACAACGTCGAGATCGTGGTGGCGGAGATCCTGGCGATCACGGAACGTCCGACTTTCATCCGGGTCGGCTCGTGCGGCGCGCTTCAACCGGAGATGGACCTGGGCGACCTGGCCATCACCACCGGGGCGGTCCGCCTCGAGTCGACAACGAGCTTCTTCGTCCACGATGGATACCCGGCCGTCGCCGATTACGAGGCGGTCGTGGCACTCATCGAGGCAGCCGAGCAGCTCGGTCACCGGTATCACGTCGGGGTGACGGCGACGGCTCCGGGGTTCTTCGGCGCTCAAGGGCGTCCGATCCCGCAGCTACCCATCCGCTACCCTGACCTTGCCGAGGACATGGCGCGCCAGCGTGTCATGAATTTCGAGATGGAGGCATCAGCCCTGCTCGTCCTCGCCACGCTTGCCCGGTGCCGCGCCGGCGTCGTCTGCGCGGTCTATGCCAACCGGACGACCGGCGAGTTCGTGACGGGCGACATCAAAGATGCGGCGGAGGCCGCGTGTGTCGATACCGGCCTGGAGAGCTTGCGCATCCTGGCCGCCATGGACGCACAGAAGCGTGCTGCATCGACGGACCGCTGGCGGCCGTCGCTGTGGACGACCGAGTAACCAGCGCACCAACCGAGTGGATGCGGGACATGGGTTCTCGTGACGCTCACATCGGAAATGGAGGAGCCCAAATGGCCGAAGCCTATTGCGTCAAGGACAAGAAGAAGGTCGAAGTCCAGAACGCCCAGCAGATCACGATGAAGAACGGCAAGCCTGCCCTCCAGGGCACCTGCCCCGAGTGCGGCGGCAAGGTCTTCAAGATCGGCGGCTGACGCTGCGGTCCTTGTGACCTCACGTCGAAGGCCCCCGCCGGCAACGGCGGGGGCCTTCGCTTGTCCGGCATGGGGTCCGTGCCGCGACGGCAGCGGCGGCGAGTGGTAGCCCTGCGTGCGGCGCCAGGCGCATGCCTGCCAGATAGAACTCACAGTTCTGCCGTTTCGGGATTCGCGGGCCGAAAACCGCGGGCGGGCCGCCTTGATGCACGTTCCCGCACGGATCTGCATCACCGCACGGCGGGGCGCCAGATCGCGGGGCGGGTGATGGCATGCGCAGAACTACAGGTTCTATCTGACAGGAACCCAGAGTGGCCAAGGCTGGCGGCGCGCATCGACTGGTCGTGTAGAACTCACAGTTCTGCCGTTCAGGATCCGCATGCCCACGGGCCGCGCAGGGCGGGCCCCCACCACCGTGAGGGGCGTGCCCGGGACCGCCCACCCCCCTTTGCTAGAATGGACACGCGCCGTTCCCTCGGGAGTGCCCGCCTCCACAACCCGCCCCACCAGACCGGGTCGATCCGCGACCCGGCGCGCCCCGCCCACGCGCGGTCTCGCAGACCGCCCAGGAGGATCCGCCCATGACGACCCGCGTCGGTATCAACGGGTTCGGCCGCATCGGCCGCCAGTCCCTCAAGGCCCTCATCGAACGTGCCCCGGACGTCGAGGTCGTCGCCGTGAACGACCTGGTCGACGCCGAGATGAACGCGCTGCTGTTCAAGTACGACTCGACCTATGGCCGATACGACGGCGAGGTCGAGGCCGGAGACCATTCGATCATCATCGATGGGCGTGAGATCAAGATCCTCGCCGAAAAGGATCCTGCCGCGCTGCCGTGGGGCGACCTGGGCGTTGACATCGTCCTCGAAAGCACGGGCATCTTCACCGACGCCGTCAAGGCGAAGGCGCACATCGATGCCGGCGCCAAGAAAGTCATCATCAGCGCCCCCGCCAAGGGCGAGGACATCACCATCGTGCTCGGCGTGAACGACGGAACGTACGACCCGGCTGAGCACCACATCATCAGCAACGCGAGCTGCACGACGAACTGCCTCGCGCCCGCCGCGAAGGTCGTCCATGACCTGCTCACCATCGAGCAGGGCCTGATGAACACGATCCACAGCTACACCAACGACCAGCGCATCCTGGATGTGGCGCACAAGGATCCGCGCCGCGCACGCAGCGCCGGCCAGAACATCATCCCGACGACCACGGGTGCGGCCAAGGCCCTGGCCCTCGTGATCCCGGACCTCAAGGGCAAGTTCGACGGCTTCAGCCTGCGCGTCCCGACCCCGACCGTCAGCGTCGTCGACTTCACCGCGACGGTCACCCGCCCGACGTCGGTCGAGGAGCTGAATGGAGCGTTCCGCGAGGCGGCCGCAGGTCCGCTCAAGGGCATCCTGGGCGTCAGCGACGAGCCACTCGTCTCGATGGACTTCAAGGGCGACTCGCGCTCCTCGATCATCGATGCAGACTCGACCATGGTCATCGGCGGCAACATGATCAAGGTCATCAGCTGGTACGACAACGAGTGGGGCTACAGCTGTCGGGTCGCGGACCTGATCGCCTTCGTCGCCGCGCGCCTGCCGGTCACCGCCTGAGATGGACGCCCGCTCGGTCCGCGACGCGGACGTCGCCGGGAAGCGCGTCTTCGTTCGCGTCGATTTCAACGTTCCCCTCGCTGACGGCAAGGTCACGGACGATTCGCGGATCCGCGCGGCGATCCCGACGATCGCATTGCTCTTGCAGCGCGGCGCGTCGGTCATCCTGGCCAGCCATCTGGGTCGGCCCAACGGCAAGGTGAGCGACGGCCTGCGCCTGCGACCCGTGGGTATCCGCCTCGGTGAGTTGCTGCGACGGAACGTGCCGGTCACGGGCGATGCTCTTGGCCTTGGGACAGAGGACGCGCTCAAGCGGCTCCGTCCGGGCGAGGTGATCCTCCTCGAGAACCTGCGATTCCACTCGGAGGAGGAAGCCAACGACCCGGTGTTCGCGGCCAAGCTCGCGAGCTACGCCGACATCTACGTCAACGACGCGTTCGGGACGGCACACCGCGCGCACGCCTCGACCGTCGGGATCGCGACCCTGCTCCCGTCATACGCCGGGCTGCTCATGGAGCGTGAGCTGGCCGCGCTGAGCAGTCTCCTGGAGTCGCCCGCGCATCCCTTCGCGGCGATCCTGGGCGGGGCCAAGGTCAGCGACAAGATCAAGGTCATCCACAACCTGTTGAACACGGTGGATCTCCTCGTGCTCGGCGGCGGTATGGCAAACACGTTCCTGCTTGCCCAGGGCAAGGCCATCGGCAAGAGCCTGGCCGAGCCCGATCGGGTGGACGACGCCCGGCGGATCCTGGAGGCCGCCGAAGCAAAGGGGGTCCAGGTCGTGCTGCCGGTCGACGTGATCGTCGCCAAGGAGGTTACTCGCGGGACGGAGTACAAGACCCTTCCCGCCGAGAAGATCCCCGCCAGCTGGCACATCGTCGATCTCGGCAAGGACAGCCAGGACCTCGTGCTCGATGCCCTCAAGGGCGTCAAGACCGTCTTCTGGAATGGACCGCTCGGTGTCTTCGAGATCCCGTCGTTCGCGCATGGCACGAACGCCGTCGCGAGGATGCTCGCCACGGCTGCGGACAAGGGTGCGACCGTCGTCGTCGGCGGAGGCGATTCCGTGGCGGCCATCACCCAGCAGGGCCTGGCCGACCGGATGACCCACATCTCGACCGGCGGTGGTGCCTCGCTCGAGTTCCTCGAGGGCCGCGAGCTGCCCGGCGTCGAGGTCCTTCGCCAGCCCCTCGTCGAAAAGCTGGAGACCCCTGCGTGACGACGATCGACTTCATCGACGCTCGTGAGATCCTCGATTCGCGCGGCAATCCCACGGTCGAGGTCGACGTTCTGCTTGCCGGCGGCGCTGTCGGCCGGGCCGCGGTCCCATCGGGCGCCTCGACCGGAGCTCACGAAGCGGTCGAGCTGCGCGACGGCGATATCAGCCGCTTCGGCGGCAAAGGTGTGCAGACGGCAGTCCGCAACGTCATCGAGCGGATCGGTCCGGAGCTGCTCGGCCTGGATGCGTCGGACCAGATCGGCATCGATTCACTGCTCATCGAGCTCGACGGCACGCCCAACAAGGGCGAGCTCGGCGCGAACGCGATCCTGGGCGTGTCGCTGGCCGTCGCCCATGCCTCGGCGGCGGCGTACGACCTGCCGCTCTATCGATACCTCGGCGGGGTCGGGGCGCGGACGTTGCCCGTGCCCATGTTCAACATCCTCAACGGCGGCAAGCACGCCCAGGACTCCACCGATTTCCAGGAGTTCATGGTCATGCCGGTCGGCAGCGAGACGTTCAGCGACGCGCTCCGGGCCGGGGCCGAGATCTTCGCGGCGTTGCGCGGCATCCTCCACGATGAGGGCCACGCGACCGGCCAGGGTGATGAGGGCGGCTTCGCGCCGTCCCTGCCCTCGAACCAGGCCGCGGTGGAGGTGATCCTCCGCGCCATCGAGCGCGCGGGCTACCGACCTGGCGAGGACATCGCGATCGCGCTCGACCCGGCGACGACCGAGCTTGTCGAAGAGGGGAGCGGGGTCGATGGCGCGACGACGCGGTACGTGCTCGCGCGGGAGGGTCGGACGCTCGACAGCGGCGAGCTCGTCGACCTGTGGGCCGATTGGGCCTCGCGCTATCCGATCGTCTCGATCGAAGACGGCCTGGCCGAGGACGACTGGTCCGGCTGGCAGGCACTCGTCGCTCGGCTCGGGTCCACGGTCCAGCTTGTCGGCGACGACCTGCTCGTCACGAACACGGAACGGATCGCCCGCGGCATCGAGCTCGAGGCGGCCAATTCCGTCCTCATCAAGCTCAACCAGATCGGCACGCTGACCGAGACGATCGAAGCGATCGAGATGGCTCGAGGGGCCGGCTGGTCCGCGGTCGTGTCGCATCGCTCCGGCGAGACCGAGGACACGACCATCGCCGACCTCGTCGTCGCCATGGGCACCGGCCAGATCAAGACCGGCGCGCCATCGCGGTCCGAGCGAGTCGCCAAGTACAACCGGCTCCTGCGCATCGAGGGCGAGCTCGGCGACGCGGCGCGATACCCGGGACGGACGGCCCTCTCCGGCTCGTGAACCGCCTGGCCCCACGGCTCGTCGATCGCGGGGCGATCACGGCCGCCTATGTCGGGATCGGCATGGCGGTCACCATCGCCATCAGCTTCCTGCTCATCATCCCGATCGAGCCCATCGTCTGGCTGCTCGCGCTGCCATCCGGGATGCTCATCGGTTACTACGCGAACCAGCGCTCCGACCGACGCGCCGGTCCGTGGGGACGGATCCTGGTCAACGGCCTCTTCGCCGCGCTGCTGACCGGCCTGACAATGGCCATCCTGCTGCTCGGGGTGAAGGCGCTGTTCTTCTACGCCGACAACGGGTATCGCGACCCGGGCCTCGGTGGCACGCTGACGTGCGCTCCGGGCGCCGACTGTGTCTATCAGCGCTACCTGGACCTGGGGCGAGGAACGGACTTCGCCGCCGCCGGGGTCGTGGATGTCGACACGTTCACGTCGTTCTACTGGGGCCAGCAGGGTTCGGCTGCTGGGCTGATCCTGGGGGTCACGACCCTTGGCGGCCTGGTCGGCGCAGGGCTGTACGGGATCACGCGGTCGCGCTCCGCGGTGAAACCGGCCGAGGGGTAGCCAGCGCGCCGCCGTGAGCTCCGTTCCCGAGGTCCGCTCCCACCAGGAGCGGGATTCCCACAGATCCCCCGTGAACCTATTCCCAGGATGCGCTGACCTGCCATCTGGGGACCCCTTCACACGGGATTCATCGCAGATCCGCTCCTGACAGGAGCGCGGCACCCGGACGGAGTCGCTCGGCGGGTCGCCGTGCGGGCGGCGGGGGGGCGTGCCGGCGGCCGGGTGGTGCGCCCGGCGTGATCGGCGAACGACCTGACCCGGTCCCGAGCCGCGTCAGCTTACGCCGGGCCCCAAGCCTGCGCGGGACACTGGACATGACGACGCCCCGGGCGAACCCGGGGCGATCGGTCAGATCTCGCGTCGGTGCGCGGGAACTACTTCTTGGCTGCGGCCTTCTTCGTCGTGGTCGAAGCCTTGGGCTTGGCAGCGGCCTTCTTGGTCGCGGTCGAAGCCTTGGCCTTGGCGGCCGGCTTGGTCCCGGCCTTCGAGGCGGCAGGCTTGGCAACGGCCTTCGCACCGGCCTTCGAGGCGACTGGCTTCTTGGTGGGGGTCGTGGCTGGAGCCGCGGGGGCGGTGGTCGCCGCGGCTGCTGCAGCAGCCGCCTCGGCTCGGGCCGTCTTGCTCAGTGCGGCGCGGGCCTTACCGGCAGCGGTCTGGGCGCCCTTGGCCTTGGCCGACTTGCCGGCCGCGATCCGCGCCTTGGCGGCCTTGGCCGCGGCCGCCTTGCCGGTCACCTTGACAGCGCGCGCGGTCGTCTGGACCTGCGTGCCACCGACGGCGGCATTGACCTTGCGCGTCAGGCGTGACTTGCGGCGCGCAGCGGCGTTCGGGTGGATGGCGCCGGCCTTGGCCGCGCGGTCCAGCGCGGACAGCGCTTCGACCAGGGCTGCAGCGGGATCCGATCCCTCGACCGGCGTCGCCGCGACCATCAGGGCCTTGGCGACGTAGGTCTTCGCGGCCGTGCGGCGAGGACCGAGGATCTCGTGGCGGCGCGCCGCCTGCCGGACACGCTTGAGTCCCGACGGGGTGCGAGCGCCCGACCAGGTGCGGGGCGTCTTGGCCAAGTTGGCGAACCTCAGAATGATTGGGTGATGGCGTTTCGGGCGCCGGGGCACGGGAGGGTGCCGGGCGCGAAGGCGGATGGTAGCACAGGACGCTTCGGCCGCTCCACCCCGGGATCGGACCCATGGGCAGGACCCGACGGTCTCATGGCCCGCTGGTACCACCGGGTGCTCCGCGCATGAACTCGCACCACGTACGGTACGACCAATGCGATCTCGAGCGACCGCCATCAGCGCCTGCCTGCTCGGCACCATCGCCCTCATCTGGGTGACAGCCAGCACCTTCCCCGACGCCGACACGGTGGCCGTCGTGATCCGGGTCGCCCTCTTGCTGCTGGCCGCCCTGTCGCTCCTCTTCCTGCTCACCCTCCGGCGGCTCGCGGCGCTGGCCACCGTCGCCGAGCGTCTCGCCGCCGGCGACCTGGACGCCATGATCGAACGCCCAGCGGCCGGACACGTCGGCCGCCTGGAGCGGGCCCTGAACGAGACGGCCGTCCGCCTGGGCCAGACGCACGACGCGGCCACCACGGATCGCCTGACGCAGGTGGCCAACCGCGGCGCCGTCCTGAGCACGCTTGATCAGGAGGTCGAGCGAGCGGTCCGGCATGAGCGACCGCTATCGGTCGCGTTCGCCGACATCGACCACTTCAAGGACGTCAACGACACGCATGGCCACCAGGTCGGGGACACGGTCCTGCGTGCGGTCGCGGGCGTGCTCCGCGACAACCTGCGCGTCAGCGACGTCGTCGGCCGGTTCGGTGGTGAGGAGTTCATGCTCGTCCTGCCGGAAGCCACGCCCGAGGAAGCGACCGAGGTCGCGGAGAAGTGCCGCATCCTCGTCGAGCGCTGCACCTTCGCCGCCGCCGACGGATCGCGCATCCCGGTGACGATCTCGATCGGGATCGCAGGCGGAACCGGCGCCACCCTCCAGACCGGGTCGCTGCTGCAGGCCGCCGACCAGGCGATGTACGCCGCCAAGTCGCTCGGCAGGAACCAGACCTATGTCTTCCGGGAGCCCGACGATGGCGCCCGGGTGCCTGGCGCGCCGATCTCGTCCGCGGGCCGGACGCGCGCACTCGAGATCGGAGCGATCGGCCGCCGAGCCGCCGAGATCGCCCTCAGCGAACTCATCACGCCGATGCCCCACTACCGCGGCAGACCGTCGTCATTGATCGCGACCATCGCCGTCGTCCTGGCCCGCGACCTCACACTGGCCCCGCAGGAGGTGGAGCGCATCCGGGTGGCGTCACTCCTCCACGACATCGGCAAGATCGCGTTGCCACAGGAGATCCTGGAGAAGCCCGCGCCGCTGACCGATGCCGAGTGGAGCTTCGTTCGCCAGCACCCTCGTATCGGCCAGCTGATCATCGACGAGGCCGGTGGGCTGCGCGACGCCGGCAAGATCATCCTGCATCACCACGAGCGGTTTGGCGGCCATGGCTATCCGCACGGGCTTCGAGGCAAGGCCATCCCGCTCGGGTCGCGGATCGTCGCCATCGCCGATGCCTACGACGCGATGGTCCATGACCGGCCGTACAAGGCCTCGATGAGCCACGTTGAGGCGCTGGCTGAACTGCGCCGGCACGCCGTGACCCAGTTCGATCCCGAACTCGTCAACCTCTTCCTGCATCGGTTCGGCGAGGGCGCACCGATCCCGGACGTGACCCTCGCGACGCCGATCTCGGCCGACTTCGTGCTCGACATCCGAACCGCGCGGCGCATCACCGCCTGACCGTGGCTGCGCCGGTCGGCGCGAGCCGTCACACTGCCCGCCGTGATCGCCATCGTCGGCGGCCTTGGAGCCGCCACCCTGTGGGCTGCCGCCACGCTCGCCTCGTCCCGTTCCAGCCGGATGATCGGCTCACGGGTGGTCCTTGCCTGGATCATGATCATCGGCAGCATCGTGGGCCTGCCGCTCGCCCTCGCGACGGGCGTCCCGACGGAGGTCAGCGGCGAAGCCTATGTCCTCATGGCGATCGCGGGCGCAAGCTACTCGGGCGGCTTGTACCTCGCATATCGAGCCCTGACCGTCGGCAAGGTCTCGATCGTCGCTCCGATCGTCGCGACCGAGGGTGCACTCGCCGCGGTGCTGGCCATCATCCTTGGCGATCCATTGGCTCTCGGTTCGGTCGTGGTCCTTGCCCTCATCGCGGGGGGCGTCGTCCTGTCATCGATGGAGCCCGCGCGGCCGGACGTGCCAGCCGGCGACATCGAGCTCACCGCCGACGCGATCGAAGGCCCCGCACCGCAACGCGGTTCGTACGCCGCCTCCGCCATGCCGCAGGGCCCCGACACGCGCCAGGCCGTGCTCCTCTCGATCGGTTCAGCGATGATCTTTGCCATCGGCCTCGTGGCGACCGGCATGGCCGCGTCGCTCGTTGCGCCGATCTGGGTCGCAGTCTCGTCCCGTCTGGTCGGCCTGGTCCTGGTCGCCCTGCCGTTGCTCCTGCAGCGGCGGTTGACGATGACCCGCGCGGTGCTGCCGCTCGTCGTGTTGTCCGGGGCCGCGGAAGTCCTGGGCTCGACGCTGTCCGCGTGGGGCGCGACCGACAGCATCGCGATCGTCGCAGTCCTCGGGTCCCAGTTCGCGGCCATCGCTGCCGTCGCCGCGTTCCTGCTGTTCAAGGAGCGGCTGTCGCAGCGTCAGACCCTCGGCGTGGGGATCATCGTCGCCGGCGTCACGGCCCTCGCGATCCTGCAGGGCTGACCATCCGCCTCGCGGACGGACCCGGCCCACATCGCGTGTCCGACTACACTTCGGCCCCGTGACCATCCCCCAGGACCGACTCCGCAACTTCAGCATCATCGCGCACATCGATCACGGCAAGTCGACGCTGGCCGATCGACTGCTGGAGCTGACGCACACCATCGACGCGCGCCAGATGACGAGCCAGGTCCTCGATTCGATGGATCTCGAGCGCGAGAAGGGCATCACCATCAAGGCGCGATCCGCGCGCCTCGAGTACACCGCCCGCGATGGCCTGACCTATGGCCTGAACCTCATCGATACGCCCGGGCACGTCGACTTCGCCTACGAGGTCAGCCACAGTCTGCAGGCCTGCGAGGGCGCCATCCTCGTCGTCGATGCGACCCAGGGGATCGAGGCGCAGACGCTGGCCAACGTCCATCTTGCGATGCGCGAGAACCTCACGCTCATCCCGGTCCTCAACAAGATCGACCTGCCGTCGTCCGACCCCGAGACGATCATGGATGAGCTCGAGAGCGTGCTGGCCATCCCCCGTGAGGAGGTCCTCCTCGTCAGCGCCAAGGAAGGCACGGGCGTACCGGAAGTCCTCGAAGCCATCGTCGCGCGGATCCCGCCGCCCAAGGGCGACCCTGCCGCGCCTGTCCAGGGCCTGATCTTTGACAGCCATTACGACGCCTACAAGGGCGTCATCGTCTACGTCCGCCTTGCCGCCGGGACCTTGCGCAGCACGGAGCCGATCCGCCTGATGGGCAGCGGTGTCAACGCGGAGCCGCTCGAGCTCGGCGTCTTCCGGCCGCAGCTGGTCCCGGTCAAGCAGCTCACCGCGGGCGAGGTCGGCTACGTGGCGACCGGGCTCAAGAACGTCCGCGAGGCCCAGGTCGGCGACACGCTCACGACGCGGGACCGCCCGGCGAGCGAGCCACTCCCCGGGTATCAAGCCGCCAAGAGCCTCGTGTTCGCGGGCATCTACCCGGTCAGTGGCGAGGACTATCCGCTCCTGCGCGAGGCGCTGGAGAAGTTGCACCTCAATGACGCGAGTTTCACGTACGAGCCGGAGAGCTCCGTGGCGCTCGGCTTCGGATTCCGGTGCGGCTTCCTAGGCCTGCTCCACATGGAGATCGTCCAGGAACGGCTGGAGCGCGAGTTCAATCTGGACCTGATCGCGTCCGCGCCGTCCGTGGAGTACCACGTCAACGTCATCCACGGCGGCGGGCAGATCATCGTGGACAACCCAGCGCTTCTCCCCGAGCCGACGGCGATCGAATCGATCGAGGAGCCGTGGGTCAACCTGAGCGTGGTCACGCCCAGCTCGTACATCGGCCCGCTCATGGAGCTGTCGACGAATCGGCGCGGCACGTTCGTGAACATGGAGTACCTGGACCCCAAGCGCGTCGTGCTCCATTTCGAGATGCCGCTGGCCGAGCTCATCGTCGATTACTTCGACCAGCTCAAGAGCCGCAGCCAGGGCTACGCCTCGATGGACTACGAGGAGCTGGGCTACCGGGCAGCCAACCTCAGCAAGGTCGACATCCTCGTCAACGGCGAGCCCGTTGATGCGCTGTCGATCATCGTCCACCGCGACCGGGCGCAGCAGACCGGCCGCCAGCTCACCGGACGCCTCAAGACGCTCATCCCGCGCCAGATGTTCGAGATCCCGATCCAGGCCGCCATCGGCAGCAACGTCATCGCCCGCGAGACCGTCCGCGCCATGCGCAAGAACGTCCTCGCCAAGTGTTACGGTGGCGACATCAGCCGCAAGCGCAAGCTGCTCGAGAAGCAGAAGGAAGGCAAGCAGCGGATGAAGCGGGTGGGATCGGTCGAGATCCCGCAGGAGGCATTCCTGGCCATGCTCCGGTTGGACGAAGGGTGAGCGACGAACACCGGGTGACCCGCGTTGGGTGATCTCGTCGAACTGGCGCGGGTCCTGATCACCGTCGGTCTGATGCTGCTGCTCGTCCTGCTTCGGCTCGATGCCGAGCGGTTCGGTACGGCCGAGTACTACGAGGCGACCGCGGTCGGCGAGAGGCCGCGCATCCGCCGTCGACTGGGCTGGTATGGCCTCGCCATCGGCATCGTCGTGGTCATGGCCTACGTCCACCCGACGCCCTCGACCGACCTCTTCCTGGGCACCGGCGATCGTCTTGGCGCGGTCTTCGGTGGCCTGGTCTACGGGGCGATCGGGATCGGTCAGGCGGTGGCCTTCGCCTGGTTCCGCTACCAGCGCATCCGCCTGCCGGACACGGCCTCATACCCGGGCGCTTTGCTGAATTCCACGGTCACCGCGTTCATCGATGAGGCGACGTTCCGCGGCGCGATCTTCGGGCTGCTGCTGAGCATCGGCGCGGACGCGACGTTCGCCAACCTGTTCCAGGCGGTGCTCTATGCGCTCACGACGCGGCTTGGCGCCCCCGGTCGTGACCGCTACCTGCTCGTCCTGGCGCTGGGGACCGGGTTGATCGGCGGCTGGTTGACGGCCGTGACGGGTGGGATCGCGGCGGCATTCCTGGGCCACGCGATCACCCGCTTCGCGGTCTTCCTGTGCACCGGGCACATCGGCCAGACCAAGCCCAAGGGCGCCGAGGTCGAGGAGATCGAGGCGCGCCGCCGACCGCCGAAGGGGTGGCGGGTCATCGGTTCACGGGAGTCCGCTTCACGCGACCGCTGACGTCGCCGAACGCCACGGCGTCCGCCACGGCCGTCGCCCCACCGGTCGCGCTCTACCTCCACGTGCCGTTCTGCATCTCGCTCTGCCCGTATTGCGACTTCGTGGTCGTTGCAGGAGCGGCGGCCCGGGGACCACGCTCGCGCGTCGCGGCATTCGTGGACGCGCTCGTCGTCGAGCTCGAGCTCCGCGCGGACGCGCTGGACGCCCGGTTCGGCGCGGTCCGTGTGCGCGGGCCGCGGCGACCGCTGGCCTCCGTCTATCTGGGTGGCGGGACGCCGTCGCTGCTGCCACCAGACGAGATCGAGCGGATCCTGAACGTCGTCCGCGACCGGTATGGCATCGCAGCCGGCGCGGAGATCACATTGGAGGCCAATCCCGGGACGGACGAGCGCGGCGATCCGGTGGCCCTGCGCCGCGCCGGCGTCACGCGCCTGTCGTTCGGGGCCCAGTCACTGGACGACGCAGAGCTGCGCCGACTCGGTCGACGGCATCGCGCGGCGGACGTGGCGGACTCGCTCGCCGGCGCGAGGGAGGCAGGCATCGCCTCGTGCAACGTGGATCTGCTGTATGACATCCCGGATGGGAGCGTGGCGAGCTGGATGACCACCCTGGACGCCGCGCTGGACCTCATGCCCGATCACCTGTCGCTGTACGCGCTGACCCTCGACGATCCGGACGCCGAGGGGCTGACCGGACCTGGAGGTGACCACCTGCCGACGACGGCCGGGGCCCGGCGCTGGCGCGAGGCCGCGCGGCCCGCACAGGACGAGGACCGTGCCGTCGCGCAGTACCACCACGCGACCGTCACCCTGGCCGAGGCCGACTTCCGCGGCTACGAGATCAGCAACTGGGCACAGCTCGGGCACGAAAGCCGGCACAACCTCGTCTACTGGCAGCGACGTCCGCACGAGGCGGTCGGCCCCGGGGCGCATGCCTTCGACGGCGCGTCCCGGCGCTGGAATGCGGCCCGCCTGGACGGCTACGTCGCCGCGCTGGCGGCTGGGAGGCTGCCGCCCGGCGGTGAGGATCCGATCGATCCGACCATCGAAGTTGCCGAGGCCGTCATCCTGGGCCTGCGGCTGGACACCGGCATCTCGCTGCGAGCGGCGCACGAGCCACCACTCGCCGACCACGTCGCCTGGGCGCTCGCGACCGAGCTCATCGAGGTCACGTCCGATGACCGCATCGTGTTGACGACCCGCGGCCGCCTCCTCTCGAACGAGTTGTTCTCTCGTTTGGTCTGACCGTCAGCCCACTCGGCGCTGGCGCGAGCCCCCAGTGCGGCGCCGTTCGCGATGGAGCTGCAAGCCCAGCGGGCCGATCCCCTCGTTGACACTCGAAGAAGGCGACTGCTACCATCCTCACACGAGCGTTAGCACTCTCACCCATCGAGTGCTAACCACTGCGGGAGAACGAGTTTGGCGCGTCGGATCCGTCGCCCCCTCGGCCCCCTGGACCTTCGTTCACAGGCGATCCTCCGGGCCGTCATCGAGGAATACGTCACGACCGCACAGCCGGTCGGCAGCGTAGCGCTCGTCGAGCGCTACGGCCTCGGCGTGTCCAGCGCGACCGTCCGCAACATCCTGGCCGAGATGGAGCAGGCCGGCCTGCTGAGCCACCCGCACACGAGCGCCGGCCGCGTCCCCACCGACGCCGGTTACCGCTTCTACGTCGAGAGCATCGCCGAGACGCTGCCACTGCCCGCCGTCGAGCAGTTGATGATCCGTCACCAGTTCGGCCAGGTGGAGTTCGCGTCGGAGCACTGGTTCCGCCTCGCGGCCACGACCCTCGCCGGCCTGACCCGATCGGCCGGGATCGCCACGCCGGCCAAGCCCAGTGCCGCCCACGTGCGCCGGGTGGACCTCGTGGCCGTCAACGAGCGGATGGCCAGCCTGATCCTGGTCCTCCGCGAGGGCTCGATCAAACAGGCCAGCGTCGCCCTCGACGACGTTGACATGATCGACCAGGCGACGCTCAACCGCGTCGCGAATCTGCTCAACGAGCGCATCACGGAACTGACGGCGTCCGCCGTCGTCACCGTGGTGGCCAGGATCGGCGAACGAGACCTCGTCGAGCGCGTGGCGACTCGGGTCGGCGAGCGGATCGTCCGCATCCTGCGCGAGTACGACGCGGCCGCGGTGGAGGAGGTCTTCAGCGACGGCCTGCTCAACGTGATGGCCGCCCCGGAATTCGCCCAGAGCGACAAGCTGCGCCAGGTCTTCGCGGCGCTGGAGAACCGGGCCTACCTCGGCGAGCTCGTCGGCAGCGTCGCCGGGACGGGCAGGATCCATGTGTTCATCGGCGCAGAGAACGCGCCATTGGAGATGCACGACGTGTCGCTGGTCCTGGCGCCATATGGCCGTCCGGGCCGGGCGATCGGCGTCGTCGGGGTCCTCGGGCCGACCCGCATGAGCTATCCCCAGGCCATCGGCACGGTGCGATTCGTGTCCGGCCTCATGAACGAACTGGTGGATCACCTGTATGCCTAGCCGACGAACGCGCGCCGAGGAGCGCGCGGACGAGATCGACATCTCACCGACCGCGCTGCTCGCCGAGATCGAGGCTTCGCGCGCCGAACTGGACGCTGCCCGTCAGCAGTCGGATGAATACCTCACGGCACTCCAGCGCGAACGGGCCGAGTTCCTGAACTTCCGCCGCCGGACGGAGGAGGCTCGCGTGCGCGACCTCGGCCTGGCCGCCGAGGATCTCATCCGCAAGGTGCTGGCGCTGGCCGATGACTTCGACATGGCCATCGAGCGACGGCCGGACACCATCGCCGCCGACCCGTGGTTCGAGGGCGTGAGCGCCATCGACCGCAAGCTCCGCGTGCTCCTTGAGAGCGAGGGCGTGTCGGCGATCGACGCATCTCCGGGCACCGGCTTCGATCCGCGCGAGCACGAGGCGATCGCCAACGTGCCTGGCTCGGGCCGGCGCGCGGGCGAGATCGTCGAGCAGCTTCGCCGTGGCTACCGACTCCGCGACCGGGTCCTGCGTCCGGCGCTCGTCGCCGTGGCCGCGGACGCCGACCCCGCCACTGACCAGGGCCCGATCCCGGGCCTCCGTACCAACTGACCCCCCACACGAACCGACACGCACGACAACAGGAGCGATCACACCAATGGGCAAGATCATCGGCATCGACCTCGGCACCACCAACTCCGTGGTCGCGGTCATGGAGGGCGGCGAGCCGACCGTCATCGCATCGGCGGAAGGCGGTCGGACCGTCCCGAGCGTCGTCGCCTTCACCAAGGCCGGCGAGCGGCTGGTCGGCCAGCTCGCCAAGCGCCAGGCCGTGACCAATCCCGCCAACACCATCTATTCGATCAAGCGTTTCATGGGCCGTCGCTGGGACGATCCGGAGGTCAAGCGCTCGCTCGATTTCGTGCCGTACGACGTGCAGAAGGACGCCAAGTCGGACGGCGTCGCCGTCAAGACGGCGGACGGCAAGACGCACACGCCGCCCGAGATCAGCGCGATGATCCTGCAGAAGCTCAAGACGGACGCGGAGGCCTACCTCGGCGAGAAGATCACCGAGGCCGTCATCACCGTCCCGGCCTACTTCGACGACACGCAGCGCCAGGCCACCAAGGACGCCGGCCGCATCGCGGGCCTCGAGGTCAGGCGCATCATCAATGAGCCGACCGCGTCCGCCCTGGCCTATGGTCTGGACAAGAAGGGCGACGAGAAGATCGCCGTGTACGACCTGGGTGGCGGCACATTCGACATCTCCATCCTGGAGCTCGGCGAGGGCGTCTTCGAGGTCAAGGCGACCAACGGCGACACGCACCTCGGTGGCGACGACTTCGACCAGCGCGTCATCGACTGGCTGCTCGGCGAGTTCAAGAAGGACCAGGGCATCGACCTGGCCAAGGACCAGCAGGCCCTGCAGCGCCTCAAGGAAGCGGCCGAGAAGGCCAAGATCGAGCTGTCCTCGACGTCCACGACGGAAGTCAACCTGCCGTACATCACGGCCGATGCGACCGGCCCCAAGCACCTCGTGGTCTCCCTGACCCGGGCCAAGCTGGACGACCTCGTCGCCGACCTGGTCAAGAAGACCGAGGGTCCGGTCAAGGCCGCTCTCAAGGACGCGGGCCTCAAGCCCGGCGACATCGATGAGGTCATCCTCGTCGGTGGCATGACCCGCATGCCGGCCGTCGTCGAGGCGGTCAAGGCGATGTTCGGTGGCAAGGAGCCGCACAAGGGCGT
>JBKJHI010000114.1:0-5105 GCA_046599085.1 Candidatus Limnocylindrales bacterium | reverse complement strand
CAGTATCGCTTCCATCGCGACGTGCTCGAGGCGCTGCTGTCTGTCGACCCGGAGATGGACGTCTTCGATGCCGCCGCACTCGGACACGCGGACCGCCTCCGCGACGCGCTGGCCGAGGACCCGACGCGGGCGACGGCTGTGGCGGGAGATGGGTTCACTGCCCTGCATCTCGCGGCGTTCTTCGGCAAGGCGGAGGCAGCACGGGTCCTCCTGGAGGCAGGGGCCTCACCGATCGCCGACGGCACCAACGATTTCGCCAACCAGCCGCTCCATGCCGCAGCCGCGGGGCGGCACATCGAGGTCTGCCGCGTCCTCATCGCGGCGGGTGCGGACGTTCGCGCGACGCAGCACGGCGGCTCCACGCCGCTCCACGAGGTAGCGGCCAGCGGTCATGTCGAGCTGGTCGAGCTGTTCCTGTCGGCCGGCGCGGACCCGAGCGCCATGTCCGACGATGGCCGCACCCCGGCCGAGGTGGCCAAGGGTTCTGGGCACTCGGACGTGGCGAGGCGTCTTGACGAGGTCGGGAGGGCGAGCACCGGGCGATAGCCGCGGCGGCCGAATCGAGTGGCTTGCAGCCCAGCTAGCGTTGGGCGCGGCGGGCCAGGAGCGCGTCGTGGACAGCCCCGAACTCGGTTCGCAGCTCGGCGGCGCGAGCGGTCGCATCGGCCACCGCCCCGGTTCGGCCATCCGCCTCGAGCTGGCGTGCGAGGTCGCCGAGCGCGGTCGCCCCAACGTTCTCGCTGTTGGACTTGAGGGAGTGCGCCGGCCGGACAAGTCCCTCGATATCGCCCGCCGCAGCGGCGCCATCGAGCGCGTCGAGCTGGGTAGCGGCGTCGGCGATGAACGTGTCCACGAGTTCCTCCAGGAACTCCAAGTCGCCGCCGGTGATCTCGAGCAGGCGCTCGAGGCCGGCCGGATCGAGCGTGCGATCGGTCGTCATGCCCCTACCTCCGTGACGATCCCCGGGTCCGCCTGCTCCGCCGGCGCCGGGACGCGATAGGTCGGCAGCGGCCGGCTGTAGCCCTTGAGCGTGCGCTCGCCCGCAGCTTCCGCATCGATCGCACCGTCGCCGGCCGCGTAGGTGCGCTGGGTCATGAGGATCTCGCCGGGCCCCGCCTCGCCACTCAGGCGCGAGGCCATGATGATGACGTTGCCGACGCCGCCGTAGTCGTAGCGGCCTTCGAATCCGATGCGCCCGAGGGTCGCATAGCCGGTGGCGATCCCGACCCCGAGCTCGAGCGTGTAGCCGCGTCGACGCCAGTCGGCCGACAGTGCCGCGAAGTGGTGCCGCATCGCGACCGCAAGGTGGACCGCGCGCGCCGCGTGGTCGGGTTGGAGGATCGGGTCGTTGAAGAACGTCATGAACCCGTCGCCCGCGAAGTGTTCGAGCGTGCCTTCATGTTCGACGATGAGCGGGCCCATCACGCCGTGGTAGGAGCGCAGGAACCCGAGCACCTCTTCCGGTTCGGCCACCTCGGAGAAAGAGGTGAAGTTACGCAGATCGCAGAACATCGCCGTGATCTCGCGTCGATGGCCGGCCAGCAGCGCTTCGCCGTCGGCGCTCGACACCAGTTCCGCCACCTGCGGCGACAGGAACCGCGACAGCTGCGAGCGCTGGCGCTCGATCGTCGCCAGGAGCTCCCGCTCGCCGTCGCGCAGCCGCTTCTGGGCAAGCGATGCCTCGACGCGCGCCCGGAGGATCTCCGGGTCGATGCTCTTGGGCAGATAGTCGGCGGCGCCCATCTGGATGCAGCGAACGACGCTCTTGAGCTCGTCAACGCCGGAGATGACGATGACCGGCAGTTCGCGCAGCGCCTCGCCGTCGGCGCTCGACACCAATTCCGCCACCTGCGGCGACAGGAACCGCGACAGCTGCGAGCGCTGGCGCTCGATCGTCGCGAGGAGCTCCCGCTCGCCGTCGCGCAGCCGCTTCTGGGCCAGTGATGCCTCGACGCGCGCCCGCAGGATCTCCGGGTCGATGCTCTTTGGCAGATAGTCGGCGGCGCCCATCCGGATGCAGCGAACGACGCTCTCGAGCTCGTCAACGCCGGAGATCACGATGACTGGCAGCTCGCGCAGCGCCTCGTCGGCCTTGAGCTGGGCGAGGGTCTCGTAGCCGTCCATCACCGGCATGACGATGTCCAGCAGGACGACATCGATCGGCTCGGCATCGGGGTCGCGTAACCGCTCGATCGCCTGGCGGCCGTCGGCCGCCTCGACGGCCTGGTGCCCGATCGCGGTCAGGAGTCGGACGAGCAGCCGACGATTGAAGTCGGTGTCATCGACGACGAGGACGCGGCCGCCGCTCATCGCTCGACACGCGCAGTGACGTGCTGGTCGCGCCGCTCGGTGGCCACGAGGTTGGCCTGGAGCATCTCCGGGGCGATCGGCTTGGAGATGTATTCGTCCATGCCCGCGGCGATGCACGCCTCGCGGTCACCGTCCATGGCGTTCGCGGTCATCGCCACGATGCGCGGCCCGGCCATCCCCGGCCACCTGTGGCGGATCCGACGGGTGGCCTCGAGGCCGTCGAGTTCCGGCATCTGGACGTCCATCAGCACCAGGTCGTAGCGGGATCCCTCGATCGCGGCGATCGCCTCGAGGCCGTTGGTCGCCACATCGGCCCGGTAGCCAAGCCGCTCGAGCAGCCGGAGGGCGAGCTTCTGGTTCACAGGGTTATCCTCGGCAAGCAGGATGCGCAGAGGATGCCGGGCGCCGAGGTCGCGATCCACGCCACGAACGGCAGGCCTGACCGGCACCGACACCGCGTGGCCGGCCAGCGCGGTCGCCATCGCATCGTGCAGTGCCGACGGCTTGACCGGCTTGACGAGAAAGGCGGCGATGGCCTCGCTCGTCCGGTCGTGGACGCCGAGCGAGGAGAGCATCACGATCGGTGTGTTCGCGCCGCCGTCGGAGGAGCGCATGGCCGTGGCGAGGGAGATGCCGTCGAGCTCGGGCATGTGCAGGTCGACCACGGCGATGTCGAAGTGCGTGCCCTTCGACACCCAGCCAAGTCCCTCGAGCGGCGATCCGGTCGCCTGGGCTGTCATGCCCCAGCGATCGAGGAGCGTCATGACGATCCGCCGGTTCGTGGCGTTGTCGTCGACGACGAGGGCGTGCCGGCCAGCGAGATCGAGCAACTGGACCGGAGCCGTGGCGTGATCCTCGGTCGCCTCGGCCTGGAACGTCAGGTGGAAGGTGCTGCCGCTGCCGACGACGCCATCGCTCGTCGCACGCAGCGAGCCACCCATGAGTTCCGCGATCCGTCGGCTGATGGCGAGGCCCAGCCCGGTCCCGCCGTAGCGCCGCGAGATCGACGCGTCGGCCTGGCTGAACGACTGGAACAGGCGGTTCATCCGGTCGATGGGGATGCCGATACCGGTGTCGCGCACGTCGATCCGCACAGTCCAGGCGTCCCCGCCGGCACCGGCTTCGACGCGCTCGCCGCGCGCCGTGAGCTCGACTTCGCCCTGTTCCGTGAACTTGACCGCGTTCGACAGGAGGTTGAGCACGACCTGACGCAGCCGCCCCTGGTCGCCCAGGATCGTCCGCGGCAGCTGCTCGTCGACGGTGTACACGAGCTCGATGCCCTTGGTGGCTGCCGATGGGGCGAGGACGTCGATGGCCCCCTCGATGCAGGCCGCGAGAGGGAACGGGCGGTGCTCGAGCTCAACCTTGCCGGCCTCGATCTTCGAGAAGTCGAGGATGTCGTTGATGATCGTCAGCAGGGCGTCGCCAGACGTCCGGATCGTCTCGGCGTAGTCGCGTTGCTCGTCGTTGAGTTCGGTATCGAGCATGAGCCCGCTCATCCCGATGATCGCGTTCATCGGGGTCCGGATCTCGTGGCTCATCGCGGCGAGGAATGTGCTCTTGGCCCGGTCCGCATCCTCGGCCGCGTCGCGCGCCGCCTGGGCTTCGCGGAACAGACGAGCGTTGTCGATCGCGATCGCCGCGTGCTGCGAAAGCCCTTCGAGGAGGGCGAGGTCGCCCGCCGTGTACAGGGGGCTCGGGATCGGCCGCCAGACCGCCATCGCCCCGATGACCTCGTCATGGGCGAGCAGCGGCGCGACCATCAACCGGTCGTTCTCATCGGGTTTCGTGCCCGGGATGATCCGCGTCCGTGGATCGCTCAGGACGTCGTTGACCATCGTGGCCCGGCGGTCCTTGATGGCGTTGCCGATGATCCCGTCGCCGAGCGTGATCTCGTCGGCACGCAGCTCATCGGCGATGTCTCCGACAGCAACGATGGCCCGGAACGTCTGCCCATCCGGCTGGCTCAGGAATACGGCACTCGAGCCTGCGCTGAACAGGTTGAGCGCCTGGTCGGCGATGCTCTGGAGCAGGGCGGTCGGGTCAAGCGTGGCGGAGATCTCGCGGCCCACCTCGGCGAGCGCCGCCATCTCATCGCCCCGTCGCTGGGTCTCCAGGTACAGCTGGGCGTTACGGATGGCCGCCCCGACGTTCGCCGCGATCGTCGACAGGAGACGTACGTCGCTATCCCCGAAGCGACCCTCCTCGTGGGTGCTCTGCACGCTGATGACGCCGATCGTCTGTTCGCCGACGCGGATCGGTACGCCGAGGTACGACTTGGAGGGCGTGCCGACCAGGCCACTCCGGACCTCGTTGAATTGGGCCTCGCGATTGAGCAGTAATGGCCGACCCGATACGAGGATGTCCCAGGTCAGGCCCTGGCCGGCAGGCATCAGCTCTTGGGCCCGCGCGACACCATCCTCGTTGTGGTACGGGAAATCGATCGTGGCGTTCACGGCGTCGTACAGCGCGACGTAGACGATGTCCGCCTGGAACGTCTCACGCATCTGGTCGCCGACAAGGCCGATGAGCGCAGTCAGGTCCAGCTCCGATGTGATCGCCTGGCTGACCTGGTTGACGATATCGAGCTCGGCGACGCGACGGCGTGTCTCGTCGATGAGCCGAGCATTGTCGAGGGCGACGCTGAGGCTCGCCGCAAGGGTCGTGAGCAGACGGACGTCGCCGTCGCTGAAGGCATGCTCGCGATCGAGGTTCTGAAGCGAGATGACGCCCATCGCCTCGCCGCCGATGACGAGTGGGGCCCACAGGGCCGACGCTGGGACTTCGCCCTGCCA
>JBKJHI010000058.1:0-6324 GCA_046599085.1 Candidatus Limnocylindrales bacterium | reverse complement strand
CCATCGCCGAGGACGCCCGTCACGTGGCCGTCCTGGTCGGCGAAGGCCTGCGGGCAGGCGCGGTCGTCCATGGCCATATCCGTGGCGACGATCTCCCCGCCCGTGTCGATGTAGCGGCCGCTGAACGTCCGGCAGCCGGTCGAGCCCTCGAACGCGCCGTTGCCGTGGAGCACGAGCGTGGCGGGATCCCCGGCGACCGAGGACGCGGCACCCAGCGTCAACAGCGTATCCAGCGTCCACGTGGTCTCCAGCATGTCGGCCAGTGGGACCGGCGGGATGGCCTCGAACCGGAGGCTGACGCCGTCTCCGGCGAGGACCAGGGTCTCGCCGTCCATCGATGCCTGACGGACCGCGTCGAGCGCCGACAAGAAGGCCATCTCGGTGGCCATCACCGGGTCCGCGCAGCCGATCAGCTCGCGGCCGATCTCGCCGAATCGGACGACACCGCCCTCGACGACGACCCGACCGCCGTAGCCGTTGCAGGCCGCGGTCCCGCCGATCTGCGTGCCGTCGATGGTCAGCGTCACCGGCCACTGGTCGTCGAGCAGGATCGGTGCGCCGCCGACGGTGCCCTCGACGAGACGCCACGCACCGGTGGCGTCCACGGTCCCGCCCGGATCGGAGGCGCTCGGCGGTCCGCTCGACGAGGGGCTGGAGCTCGGCGCGGACGACGCACAGGCAGCGGCCAGCACGACGACGGCGAGGAGGGCAAGGGCACGGGCGGCGACGATGATGTGCATGTGACCGCTGACGCGCCCGGCGTGGACCCGGTTCCGCCGCGACGGCATGGGCGGCCTCAGGCAGGCGTCGACGCCGGCAGGGCCTCAAGCGCGGCCTCGAGCTCGGCGGCATCGGCGGCGATCGCAGTCGGCTGCTCATCGGGCGGCAGTGTTTCGACCTCGGCCCGCGTGGTCACCCCGGTCAGCATGAGGATGCAGCGCGCCCCGACGGCGCGGGCAGCCGCCAGGTCCGTGCCGATGCCATCGCCGATCATCACTGCCTCGGCCGCGTGCCGTCCGACCGCCTCCGCCGCCAGTTCGAGGAGCAGCGGCGCAGGCTTGCCGATAGACAGTGGCGTCACGCCGGTCGTCGCCTCCAGAGCGGCCGCGAGCGACCCTGAACCGGGCTTCAGGCCGCGCTCGGTCGGATAGACAGGGTCGCGATTCGTGGCGATGAAGCGGGCGCCGGCACGGATGCAGTCGGCGGCGGCGGTCAGGCGCAGATACGTCATGGCCGGATCCAGGCCCGTCACGACCGCGTCCGGCTGGCCCGCAGCGGCCCAGCCATCGATGCCTTCCTGGGCCATGCGCGTCGCGGCGTAGCCGACGGTCACGACGTCCAGGCCCACGTCCCGCAGTTCGCGCTCCAGGCCCATCGCGCCCATGACCAGCACGCGCCGGATGCCCGATTCGTGGTCGCGCACGTGCAAGGCGGTCGCCCGTGCGGACGAGACCACCGTGTCAAGTGTGATCGGGGCACCCATGGCAGCCAACCGCGTGACGTAATCGGCGCGGTAGTGCATCGAGTTGTTCGTCACATAGACGATGTCGTCGCCGCGCGCGGCCCGAGCGGCCAGCACTGCGGCGATACCCGGGACCGGCTCGGAACCGCGGTAGACGACGCCGTCCAGGTCGACCAGCAGGAGGAGGCTCATGCGACCGATCGTACCGGCTTCCGGGCGACGCGTACGATGGCGGCGTGACCAGCCTCCCTCTCGACCCATTCGTCGGCACCACCCGCATGCTCGTCGATGGGTCGAATCTGCTCGGCCTGATGGCCCGCCACCAGGCATCGGCGCCGCCGAGCACCTTGATCGGGCGTCTGCGTGCCCTCGCGCCACCGAACGTCGCCATCGAGATCGTGTTCGACGGACCGCCGGATCGCGGCCTGCGTGGCAACAAGGTCGCGCCCGGCGTCTCCGTCCGGCACTCCGGGCGGCGCAGCGCCGACGCCCTGCTCATCGACCTGGTGGACCAGGAACGGATGCGGACCGGACCGTCCGGTGCCGCAGCGCTCCTGGTCGTGACCGACGACAACGACCTGCGACGCGCGCTCCGCGCGGCCGGCGCCCGTGTCGCCGGTGCGAGCTGGCTGCTCAGCCGTCTCGAGCGATCGACGCGACCGCGCGGCTCGTCGGTCGGCAACCCTCGACCGCCACGCCTGCCCGGCGGCACCGGCCCGGGCGGCGCCGGTGCAGGTAGCGCCAGCGGCCACAGCGGCGCCAGCAGTGCCAGCGGCGACGACTCGGATGGCGAGCCGGAACGGACCCCCTGGAAGCCCGGGCGGGGCGCGACGGTCAAGCGCGGCAACCCACACCGAGGTCGGCCCTCCTCGGGTAGGATGCGGCCGTGAACCTTGTCGATTCGTTGCAGCAGGCGTGGGCCGGCCTCCTCGAGTTCCTGACCCAGATCATCATCCCGGACTGGGGTGCCCTGATCGACCTGCTGCCGATCTTCATCTTCCTCGGCGTGGTCGGACCGTTGCTGACGATCGTGCCCCTCGTGATCTTCATCTACCAGGCGCGCAAGCCACGGGTCCGGATGCGCGTCGTCGAGGGCCCGACGGCCGCCGCGCTCGGTGCCGACGGCGAACCCATCTTCCCGCCCGGCCTCCCCTACTGCCGCACCGACGAACTGATCTTCCAGTCGGGCACGATGCGTTGCGATCGAGACGGTGCCGCGTTGTCGGTCATCTGTCCGATGTGCGGCCTCGGGCGCGCCGCGGACATCGACACGTGCACGAACTGCGGCCTCGTCCTGAAGGTGAAGTCCCAGCCGGTCGTCGTCCGAGCCGCAGCCGGTCCCCGGCCCGGCGGCGCGGCCGTCGCCTAGGCCGCGATCCGGCCAGCCCGCGCAACTCCAACCACCACCCCCGCGTCTGAGGCGCTGACATGGCGGAACTCTCCTCGGTCCTCTTCTCTCTCGGCACCATCTTCGTGGCGCTGGCCTTCGCGGCCCACGTCGGGCATGCCGTGATGCTGGCCAATGGTCGTCGGTCGCTCCCCGTCCTGGCCGCGTCGGGCGTACGGCAGCCGGCCTACGCCGGGGTCGTCACGGGATCGTTCGTCACCTCGAGGGCAGAGGCCGCGGCATCTGGGCCGACGTTCGCCGCCTCGCCGAGCCCCCTGTCCCGGACCGCCACGGCACTGACCCTCCTGGCTATCGCCGCGCTTGGTGCCTCACTGCTCCTGCGCGGCATCGTCGTGGGGCGCGGGCCGTGGGGCAACATGTTCGAGTTCACGGTCGCGTTCTCGTTCTCCATGCTGGCCGGCTACGCCGTCCTGGCGCGCCGCTACGCGGTGGGGACCATCGGCTTCATCCCGACCGGCGTCGCGCTCGCGCTGCTGTTGTACGCGTCGTCACTGCCGAGCGACATCGAGCCGCTCGTGCCGGCCCTCCAGAACGCGCCGCTGCTGACGATCCATGTCGGCATGGCGGTGCTGTCCTACGGCATCTTCGCGACCTCGTTCGCGGCCGGGATCGGGTACCTGATCCAGGGCCAGACAGACCGGTTCGCCTGGCTTCCCTCACATAAGGCGCTTGATGAGGTCGCCTATCGCGCGGTCATCATCGGGTTCCCGATCTTCGCCACGATGATCATCCTCGGGTCGTGGTGGGCAAGCATCGCCTGGTCACGCTACTGGGGCTGGGACCCAAAGGAGACGGCTGCCCTCGTGACCTGGCTGACCTATGCCGTCTACCTCCACGCCCGAAACCAGCGCTCATGGGCGGGTCGGCCGGCCGCGCTCCTGCTGGTCATCGGCTTCGGGATGGTCCTTGTCACCTACTCCGGGTCGCTCTGGTTCAGCGGCCTGCACGCCTACTCAGGGCTATAGGCGTCCGGCGCTCCACGCGTCGGCATTCCATTCACCGCGTGCGTGTCACCTTGTTGAGGTTGCGCGGCACCTCCGGATCCAGACCGCGTGCGCGCGTGAGGTGCAGCGCATGCAGCTGGCCGACCACGATCGAGACGATCGGCCCGAGCCACTCGGGCGTGCCGGCCGGCAGTCGCAGCGGCCATCTCGCCTCCGCCAGCGCATCGGCGTCGTCGCTGACGACGGCCAGGTCCGCGTCAACGTCCGTGCGCAGTCGGCGGAGCAGGGCGAGGACGCCGTCCCGCGTCGGACCGGGTCGGACTGTCACGAGGGCCGGCACACCTGGTTCGAGCAACGCCAGGGGTCCGTGCTCGAAGTCGGCGGTGGAGTACGGATCGGCGAAGACGTTGGCGAGCTCCTTGAGCTTCAGCGCCCACTCGCGCGCGGTGGCGTACTCATACCCGCGCGCGAGTAGCAACAGTCGATCCGTCCCGGCCTGGTCGGCGGCCATCGCGATGACCTCTGGCTCAAGGGCCAGGACGGAAGCCAGGGTGTCGGGGATCTGCTGGAGGGCCTGCGCGTCCGCCGAGTCGCCGGACAACGCCACGGACAGTGCGGCGATCGCCAGGAGTTCCGTGGTGTACGTCTTGGTCGCCGCGATCGCGAGTTCCGGGCCGGTCGCGAGGTCGATCGTCGTTTCGGCGGCGGTCGCAAGCGCGGACGTCGGATCATTCGTGATGGCCAGCGTGGGGGCGCCATGGCGCCGGCCGGCCTCGATCACGCCGACGACGTCGGGCGATGCCCCGGACTGGCTGATCCCGATGACCAGACTGCGGTCCAGGCGCGGCTCGGCGCCGTAGAGCGAGATGACGGAGGGAGTCCCAAGACCGACCGACAGCGAGTGCCGGATCCCCAGCACGTACTGAGCGTAGATCGCCGCGTGGTCGCTCGTGCCACGAGCCGCGATGACCACGTGATCGACCGCGTGGGCCCGGATCGCGGCGGCCAGCGGCTCCATGACCGCCGGCGCCGTTGCCAGGAATCGAGCGGCGACGTCGGGCTGTTCGAGGATCTCGCTACGCAGACTCACGCTATCGATGGTAGCGGCGGGGGCCTCGCGTGGGGCGGGGCGGGCCGGGTGGTGGCGGTGGCCTCCGCGGGCGGTCGAGTGGCGCGTCCGTGCGCGTTCGTCGGGCGGGGCGGGTCGAGTGGCGCGTCCGTGCGCGACCGGGCGCAACCCGGCGCGACCGGGCGCAACCCGGCGCGACCGGGCTTAGGTGCGGTCTGCTCAGGTGCGGTCTGGTCGGCTCACGCGCTGGGCTGCCGCGAACACGCCGCCCTCATCGCGCCATAGCGTCAAGGCCTGGACGGTCCCGACCGGTGCCGCCAGCCACGCCCTGACGCGCCGCTCGTCGTCAGGGAATGCTGATCCGAGCACGGTCCGATGTTCGGCCATCCGCCGTTCCGCTGTCCGCGAACGCGCGACGATCACCCATGTGGACACCGACGTCGGCAGCCACCCGCGTGGTCGGACGATCTCCCGCGCAAGCCGGCGGCGGCGATCCATCGTCGAGAGCAGCGCCCCGTGGTCGACCAGCTCCGTCTTGAACTCGATGATGAGCAGTGAGCCCGACGCCGCGTGCCAGAGGGCCAGGTCGATCACCCCGCGTTCACCCCACACGTTGAACGACAGTTCGTGGGCCATCTCCCAAGCCGGGAATCGAGTCGAGAGCTCTCGAGCGACCGCCTCGTGCAGGGCCGAATGCTTGGCCCCCAACTGGCGATCGAGCTCCGCACCTCGACCCCGAGGCAACACGTGGATGCGGATCTCCAGCGGTTCGCAGATCCGGCGGAGCGTGGCCAGTGTCAGTTCGTCGAGCCGACCGCGTTCGACGCGCCAGATGGCAGCACGCGATACCCCAGCCCGGGCCGCCAAGTCCTGTTGCCGCCACCGTCGCTTGACGCGGACCATCCGCACCGCACGGCCGAACGTCTCGTCATCCATGGATCCGATGATGGCTCGAGCCACGTATCTGGGACTCACCCGGGTCTCTCCCGAGACGAACCCGACACTCGAGGCCAGCACTCAGCCCAGCGTCGCGACGCCGCCCTCGACCTCGACCTCGGGCTGTGTGTCTACGAGCGACCCCCTCGGGTCGCCTTGTCGGCGAGCGACCCCCTCGGGTCGCCTTGTCGGCGAGAAACGCCCGCCAGGCCCGCCACCGATGTCGTGGACTAACGCCCGCCAGCGGAGCATTCGGCGGGCCGATCAGTGGGACTCCGACAGAATCCGGCTCCGAAGGGTCGAATAGGCGGCGTACGCACGCCTATCCGAACACATGACGCCCAACCGAGTCGGGCGGCCCACGGATGCGCGCCGAATGCTCCGTGGGCGGGGCTTAGTCGCTCGGGCCGGGTTGAGTCGCTCGGGCCGGATTGAGTCGCTCGGGCCGGATTGAGTCGCTCGGGCCGGGTTGAGTCGCTCGGGCCGGGTTGAGTCGCTCGGGCGA
>JBKJHI010000196.1:0-5747 GCA_046599085.1 Candidatus Limnocylindrales bacterium | reverse complement strand
AGCTCGTCCCAGTCATGCGGGTCGGAGGAGAGGATCCGCCGGTCGCACATGACGAGCGCGACGCCGGCGGGATGCAGGCCGTCCTCCAGGAGCTCGAGGGTCCGCCGGAGGTTGCGCTGCCAGCGGTCGGAGTACCCGGCGAGCCGCGCGTACACAGTTGCGAGGCGCGGTCAGGGCGAGGGCTCGTCGTGCTATGGGCTACCCCGCCCACCGTCGCCGCACCCTTCGTCGAGTTGCACGACCGGCACAGCACGGCGGTGTTGCCGATGTCGTATGGCGCACCGCCAGCGGCGAGCGGGACGACGTGATCGACGGTCAGGTCAGTCGCAGCGTGGGCGGAACGCTGGTAGCCAGGGCACGAGTCCCCGTGCTCGCCACGCCAGGCGCGGAGCACACGGGCGCTGAGACGCTGCCAGGCTCGTGTGCTGTACAGGGCGTTGTGCCGGCTGCGGTTCGACTGCCGCGCGTGGTTGACGCAGCGGCTGCCCGCGTGGCTCGACAGGACACCGCAGACCGTGCACAGCTTCACCTGCGAATCATCGGCCGGGTGGCTGGCGCGGTCTATTCGCCTGCGGTGCTACGCCTACGGGAGAGCCCTTTGCAGGAGCCACTACGGGCCACCGGCCTCGCCGTGCAGGGGGCAAGGGCTCGAGACCTGATCGGCGAGGGCGCCAGGCACCTGTTACGTCACGCCCCGTGCTCAGGCCGTCGCGGCCTCCAGGATGGTCTGGCTCTTGGTAGGGATTGTTCGAAGCAGGTTCCAGCCGGTCCGTTCCAACAGGGTCCGATACTCGGCCAAGCGACGTTCCCGGCCACTGACCAGCGCGAGCATCCACACGTCGATGTCGGTTTGGTCAAATGGGCCGGCGTCGTCGGGCACGATGAATTCGAAGAGCAGGAGTCGCGAGGTGGGCTTAGCGGCCGATCGTATGGCGGTGAGGATGGCGACCGCCGAGTCGTCGTCCCAGTCGTGGATGATGTTCGAGAGCAGATAGGCGTCGGCGGTGGGCACACCGCCATCGAAGAAGCTGCCCGCCTGGACGGTCATCCGGTCGCCTGGGTCGAGCCCTTCGAGGACCTGAGCCCGATCGAACACGATGCCCGTGGCGCCAGGCGTCCGGTCGAGGATCGCCCGAAGGAGGTGACCTCGTCCGCCACCCACATCGGCGATCACGCCGAACCCTGCGAAGTCGTAGTTCGGGACGATCCGTTCGATCCGGCGCCGAGTCATCGACGTCATTCCTTCGTCGTAGATGCGTGACTCATGCGGATGGCGATCCAGGTATGCGAAGAAGCCGTCCGGGTCGACCAACGTGGCCCCCGAACGACCAGTCCGGACCGAATCCTCGAGTGACCGGACCGAATCCCAGATGATCGGAAGCGCCAACATCCTAGTCAGGGCAAGCAGACCGCTCTGGTCATCGGACTGAAGCAGCCGCGAGGCGGCATTCGGGTGGACCGCGCCGTCGTGGAACTCGAAGACGCCGAGAGCTGCGAGATGACGGATGACGCGCCCGAGAGCGGCCCCGTCCACTCCCAGCTCGCCCGCCAGCGAGGCGAGCGTGCGTGGCCCACCCGCCAAGGCGTCTGGGACGCCGAGGTCGGTCACGACGTGCAGACATCGAGAATCGAGGTAGCAACCCGCGAGGTTGCTAACAAGGTCGGCCGGATCGTTCGCCGCCATGGGCAGCCACCTTTCTGTGTAGTCCCCCGACTGCCCGCAACCGGTGGGCGATCGGCGCGACTACGGAGTGAACTCGAAGCGGTGGCAGGCGTAGTACATCGGCTCAGGCAGCCATGGCGGGACGGGCAGCCACTGGTCGGTCGGGCACCGCTGACGGGCGAACAGGTCGGCGCGGATCAGGGTCTCCGTCCCGGCGAACGTGCCGTCCGGCTCGAACACCTGGTGGACGACGCTCGGCGTCGTCGCCGTGCCGTCCACGATGTCCTGGACCGAGGGCACACCGGGCGGCGAGCAGTGGTAGTGGCCGCCAATGAGGATCAGGGGGTTGCAGTCCCAACCCGCGGCCTGCGCTTGGGCGAGCGTGCGGGAGTTGGCGCCGTGGGCCGCTCCAGCGAGCGCGACCGTGGCGATGGATAGGGCGGCGAGGGAGGCGGCGAACGGGAATGCTCGGGGGGGCATGATTGATCTCCTGACTGCTCGCGATGCACGCAGCGACAGCGGCATCCTGTTGGTGGACCTCTCGGTGGATCAGGCGGAAACGAAGGTGTGCGCGGGATACACCTCGGGCGGGTCCGACACGCCGACCTCCTGCAGCATCGGCATGAGCACCTCGCCGAACCTGCTGGCCGCACCTTCGGACTCCCAGACATCCACGATCCGGAACCCGCTCCCGCCCTGTCCGGCGGTGTGGACCAGGAGGCCTTCTACCGGCCAATCGGCGGGCGTGCGCAGGCCGCGCCCGTCGCCTGTGAGCTTCCTCACCGCCTCCTCGTAGCGCTCCTGGGTGAGCGTTGGACCTTGGTGGACGAGCACGACCGGCATGACGACAACTCCGCTTCGGACGCCGACTGAGGCTGTTTGTGAGCCACTCACGAGCCCGCGTGTCTTGAGGACGAAGCGGCTCGGACGTCGGCCTTGACGGTAAGCGGACCGGGACGTCGAAACATCCGGCGTTTCCCTATGACTCGGGGTCGGCGCTCCTCGAGTCGGCCGCCATTCGGGCACCCAACTCGGCCCGGGAGCGGATGTCCAGCTTCTGGTACACGCGAGCGAGGTTCGACTCGACGGTTTTCGGGCTGACGAACGCCGCTTCAGCCACCTGCCGGTTGGTGAGTCCGGCGGCGGCCAGCTCCGCGATTCGACGTTCGCCTTCGGTCAGCTCGTTGCGGGCTCGATGACGCAGGCCGAGGCGTTCGATGTCCGCCTGCGTTCGCGCGATCCACGGCGGCGACCCAAGCTGCTTGAACACCGCCAGCGCCTCGGTCAGCGAGTTCCTCGCCGCCAGCCTCCGGTTGGCGCGCCGCTCGATCTGGCTTCGCACGACGAGCAGGCGGCCGTGCTCGAACGGCAACTCCCGGATCTCGGGCGCTGCATCGATCACCGCGAGGGCGGCGGCAAGGTCGCCCTCGACGGCGAGGACGAGGGCGCGGGCCCGGGGGAGACCCGCGTCGATCCAGGGCCGTGGCAGCGTCCTCCCCCGCCACTCCAGGTGATCGAGCACGCGGCGTGCGTCGTCGAGCCGTCCCAGTCCGACGAGCGCCTCGACGTGGTCGGGCTCGCTGCGGTCGTCGAGGAAGTCCAGCCACCCGACGACCTGAGCCTCCTCCCGCATGGCTCCCCAGGCCCGATCGGCCGCCTCGTAGTCACCGTCGCAGAACTCGACGACGCCCTGGGCCGAGTGGCAGACCATCCGCCAGAAGACCTCAAGCGGGTCGGCCCCGTCGAGAATGTCGAGGAGGGTGCTCCGGGCACGCTCGGACCTGCCGCGGTGAGCATCGATGATGGACCGGTCCGCGAACGACGCAACGAAGGGACCCCGGGGCCCGAACGGCACCAGCATGCCACAGGCCTCCTCCAGCGCCCCTTCGGCCGCCGTCCAGTTGCCGGCGCGGAACTCGGCCATGGCGAGGAACTCCACGAGCTCCGCCGCGCCGACGAGGTCGCCCCGGTCGCGGAACTCCCGGTCGCGCGCGGCATGTTGCTCGCGCGCCCCCTCCAGGTCGTCAATCCAGTGATACCAGAGCAGCGGGTAGGTCGATCGGGTCCCGAGCGCCAGTGCTTCCTCGAGTAATGCGGGTCGCGCCCCGCGCCCGAGGACGGCTTCGGCGATGAATTTGTGAGCCAGCGCCTGGGCCAGCCGTGCGGGGTCGTCGCGCCGGCGCAGGAGCTCGATGGCCTCGTCGGCACGCTGCCCTGCCTGCTCGGGATCCAGCGCGATCCCCTCGAACAGTGCCAGCAGGATCTCGACACGCAGGCGGCCGTCGTCACCCGCCTCGACGAGCGCGCGCTCCTGGTAGCCGAGGCGAACCTCGGTCGAGTCCATGTACGTCGCGATCGACCCGAGCACCAACAGGGCGCGCGCCCGAAGCGACCCCGTGGGCGCCGTCTCGAGGGCTCTCTTCGCGAGCGACCGTGCACCGTCCATATCGCCCGCCCGGCTGAGGGCCTCGGCGCCTCCCAGCATGCGTCGAGCGAGATCCTCCGCGTGCTCCGATGGCGTCAACCGGCAGGCAGCCTCGAACAGCTCCGCTGCCGCCTCCGGCGCACCGCGCCGTTCCGCCAGCTCGGCCGCCTGCTCGATCCTGCTCGCTGCGCGGTCGTCCGCGGCAATGCCGCTGCGCGCGAGATGGCGCGCCGCCTCCTCGGGGTCGCGCACGATCCCGGCGAGGCGGCGGTGGAGCGCCCTTCGTCTCGTCCCTGTCACGGCTCCGTACACCGCGGAGGCCAGCAGGGGATGTGAGAAGCTCAGCCGGTCACCGTCCACAACGAGCACGCCGGCCTGTTCTGCCTCGTGCAGTGCTTCGTCCGCATCGAGGTCCTGTCCGAGCGCGGCGGCCACGCTCGTGGCGGTCGGGTGGGAGAGGGCCGAGGCGGCCGATACAGCCGCCAGCGCGGCGGGTGACAGGCGGTCAACCCGGTCGCTGAGAAGGTCACGGAGCCTGTTCGGCACGGGAAGGAAATCGCCGAGCGCCGGAGCGGAGCGGGCCTGTGCCATGGCTCTCGAGATCTCGATGGCAAAGAACGGATTGCCGCGCGCCGCCTCGGCGACTCGGACGAGGAGCGGCCAGGACGGCCGAGCACCGAGTTGGAACCGGACGATCCGATCCAGCTCCGAAACGGACAACGGCCCCAGCTGGAGGGTCTCCAGGCTCCCCTGGGCGAGGGCACGGTCAAGACCGAGCGGCGTTGACACTCCTTCGCCAGCGCGATGTGCGACGACGATGCCCGATAAGCGTGGCAGCCGCCGGGCGGAGTACTCGAGCACACGTCTCGACGCCCGGTCCAGCCACTGCGCGTCGTCGATCGCGATCACGAGGGGGCTTCGGCTGCTAAGCATGGTGAGCACGCTTAGGAACGCGGCGGCCGTCGTCAGGGGGTCCGCGACGACGTCCGTGTCCGCTCGGAGCAGGGCAACGTCGAGCGCCATGCGCTGCGGTGGCGGCAGCGCATGGCGCACGTCGTCGAGGACGCCGCCCACGAGGTCGCCGAGAGCGGCGAATGAGAGCTCGGCCTCGGCTTCGGCCGGCCTCGCGCTGAGCACGTGATATCCGCGCTCACCGGCCATCCGCACGGCCTCGAGCCACACCGTCGTCTTGCCGATGCCGGGCTCGCCCTCAATGACGAGGCCGACTGGCCCAACCGGCACCTGCTGGGTGAACCGCGCAAGGGCCTCCACCGCTTCCGCGCGTCCGATCAACTCCGCCACACGTGCACACTAGTCGTTCCACTCAACGGGTGGACGGGAGGTATCGACTCCCTCCTCGCGTCGGGCAGACCTCAGCGTGGCTCCAGACTCGCAACGATCAGCCACCCTTCCGCCCGTCCGCGGTAGATCAGCTGCTCGGTCGTGAGCCCCGACCGTGCACGCAGGTCGGCGAGGTGGCGCTTCGCCGTGCTCGGGCGGATACCACAGTTCGGGCGCCGAGGCCAACTACGCCGGGCTCGGGCGGGTACTCTCACGGGTGTTGCAGGGGGCTGTCCGAGATGGAGACACAACCATGACCGATACCCGCCCGGACGCGAATCCGGCCGATGCCGCGACGGAGACTCGTGACCCCTCGCA
>JBKJHI010000176.1:0-7446 GCA_046599085.1 Candidatus Limnocylindrales bacterium | reverse complement strand
CCGACCCGAGGTGGACGGGCTGGACGCTGGCGGCGATACCGTGCTCCACGAACCGACGCCGGTCCGTGGGGTGGAGCATCTGCACATGTTCGATGCGGGGCATGAGCGGCTGATCCCGGGCCCCGGTCGCAAGAACGTCGAGGGCGGCTCGAACCGCGGCGTCGCCGATAGCGTGGATCGTCGTGGTGATCCCGCCCGCGGTGGCTCGGGCCACCCGCGCGGCCAGACCGTCCGGGTCGGTCATCCAGACCCCCCGCCGAAGCTCCGCAGCGATGGGCCGGTCCGGTTCCGCCTCGATGTCTTCCAGCAGGGCCGCCGTGCGCGACCCGAGCGATCCGTCCGCAAAGCACTTCTGCCAGCCGACGCGCGCTCGACCGTCGGGATCCTCGCCAAGGACGGCGCCGCTGCGCAGCCCGCGGGCGATCGCCGCCTCGAGCGCATCGTCGCGAACGCAGGCATGGACGCGGACCGGCAGGTCGCCGGCCTCCGCCAGTCGGATGTAGACGGGGATATCGAACGTCAGGTCGGGGTCCGGCGCGACGCCGCCCGGATCGTGGCAGGCGACCACACCGAGCGAGACGAGCTCGCGACCGATGGCCGTGAGCGCGGCGGCCTGCACATCCTGCGTCGGCGGCGGGACATGGATCGTCACGAGGCGTGTGGCCGCCTCATGGGTGACTCCCTCGGGCGCGCCTGCCGCATCGCGCCGGACGACGCCACCGGGCGGATCGTCCGTCCCGAAGGCGGCCAGCACCAGCGCCGCGCGACTGGACCACAGCGCGTGATGATCGTGGGCCCAGAGCGCGACCCGGCGGCCCGGAGCGACTGCGTCGAGGTCGTCGGCGGTCGGCCAGCGCCCCCACCGATCACTGTCCCAGCCGTGGCCCTCCAGCCAGGCGTCCGGGTCGGCAGCGAGGTGCGCCGCGTGGATGGTGGCGAGGCCGTCGGCCAGGGTCGCGGCGCCGGTCAGGTCGATCTGCAGGCGGGCCATCGCCGCCTGGGCCAGGTGCAGATGGGCGTCGGTGAGCCCGGGGATCGCGACCTGGTCCGGGCCTAGCTCGATCCGCCGCGTGAACGGATCTGCGCGCGTCTCCAGATCGACCTCCAACCCGGCGAACGCGATGCGGCCGTCGCGGATCCCGACGGCCTCGACCCACCCGAAGCCGTGCGCGCCAGCAAGGGTCGCGATGCGGCCGGTGATCAGAGCATCAAGGGGCATGGGTCGCTCAGCGTAGCGGGTCGGCGAGGAGGCGCGTGAGGCCGTCGTGCTCGAGCCCGGCACCCAGCCCAAGCGCCAGCGCGACGCGGGCCTTGGCGGCGCACAGGGTGCCGACCGGGATCGCACCGGCCCGGATCCACGTCGCGCCACCTCCCGGGAAGGCATAGGCGGGGGTGACAGCGCCGGCTGGACAGCGCGATGCGAGCACGACCGCGATCCCTGCCGCCATCGCCCGCTCGGCCGCCGCCAGCAGGCCCGGGTGCGTGTTCCCTGCGCCAGTCGCCGCCACGACGATCCCGGCCACGGATGGCTCGCCGGACGCGGCCGTCTGGGTGGCGAGCAGGGCGTCGATCACGGCGCCGTCACTCTCCAGACCAGCCGTGACCAGGTGCACACGCGGCTCCGCCCGCGTCGTGACCACCGACCGCCGCGAGCCACGCCGACGGTCCAGGACCACCTGCCCCTCCCCCACCCGCCCAAGCGACCCGTGGTTCGGACTGCGGAACGTGTCGAGCGCCGTCGTGTGCGACTTGTGCACGTCGTCGGCAGCCTCGATGGTGCCGGCGAGGACCACCGTGACGCCCGTATCGCGTGCCGTGCCTGTGGCCGCCACGGTCACCGCGTCGAGCAGATTGACGGGCCCATCGTCGCCAGTCTCATGCGACGCGCGCATCGCCCCGGTCACCACGATCGGCTTCGGCCCGCGGTGCAGCAGGTCCCACGCGAAACTCGTCTCCTCGATCGTGTCAGTGCCCTGCACGATGACGGCTCCGTCGATGCTCGGATCCGCCAGGCGAGCGGCGACGTCCGCGGCGATGCCCAGGATCGTGGCGAACGTGAAGTGGCTGGCGGGCGTCAGGCCATGATCCACGGCCACGACCTCCGCGATACGGTCCAGACCCTTCGTGCGGGCCAGGATGGCCGCCCCGTCCAGGAAGGGGACGTTGCCGCCGGCGACGGGGTCCAGGTGCATGCTGATCGTCCCGCCGGTGAAGATGACGGCGACCCGGGCCATGGCTGCCGCCGACGCTCAGTCGCGGTCCGGCGCGTCGGCCGGGCCGTGGTCGGCGACAGAGGAGCGCATCGGACTCGACGGTGCGTCATCCGTGCGCCAGGTCGGACGATCCGCACCAAGGGCCGCCGCGATCGGGTCCTCGAAGTGGGGATCGGCGGACACCCGGGTCAGCCCCGGCACGCTGGCCCGGAACACGACGCTGGCAACGCCAGCGACGAGGATCGCGATGCCCACGATGAAGATCACGGTCGTCGTTCCGATCAGGTCGGAGATCGGGCCCACGATGATGATCGGCAGGAACGAGGACGTGGAGACGAGCATGTTGAGGACCCCGAACACGCGTCCGCGGACGTCTTCCGGCAGGTCCTCCTGCAGCTGGGTCTGGGCAGGGATCGCCACGAAGCCGTACGCGACACCAGCACCGAATGCGATCACCACGACGATCCCCAGCAGCGACGTGATCGCGCCGAGATCGACCAGGCCGTTTTCGGCGTCTGCCGTCTGGAGCAGGCGTGAGATCGGACCTGCGGCGGACAACGCCATGACGAAGATGCCAAGAGCGATCGTGCCGCCCTCGATCACGCGTCGGCGCGGCAGGTACTTGCCGTACGCATTCAGCAGCAGGATGCCCATCACGATGCCGCCCCCGAGCGGGAGCACGATCACCGCGAGGTCCTTCGTGGCGAGGCCCAGCGCCTCGCGCGAGAAGTCCGGACCGAGCACACCCAGCACGCCGACCAGGGACGCGGTGATGCCGAGGTACAGCAACGACCAGCCGATCGTCCGGTTGTCCCGGATGTAGGCGAGCCCCTCGCGCAGCTGGTCGACGGTCGAGGCCACGGCCTGCTGCGTCTCGCCGATCGGGTGGACGCTCTCGGTCCGGTCGGCCGAGGTCGGCGGCGCGGCCGGCAGCGTGAAACAGAAGACCGCCGCGATGAGGTACAGGACGGCGACCACGAGGATCACGGCCTCTGGGCTCTGGGTCAGGTTGATCACCAGCGGGCCCAGCAGGGCGAATCCGAGCGCGAACGCGGCATTGAGCGTCAGGGTGAAGATGCCGTTCGCGACGAGCAGCTGTCGCCGCGGCACGACCTGGGGGATCATCGCCAGCTCGGCCGGCGCGAAGAACACCGTGACCGCTGAGACGAACACGTTCAGCAGCAGGATGAGCACGAAATTGGCGCCCACGAGGTACAGCCCGACGATCGCGACGCCGCGCAGGATATTGGTCAGGACCAGCACGAGCCGCTTGTCGAGTCGATCGACGTACACGCCGGCCAGGGCCGAGAAGAGCACGGCCGGGACCAGGAACGACAGGATGAGCAGACTCACCGCGGTGTTCGACCCGCCCTCGGCGACGATGACCGTCAGGCCGAACAGGACCATGTTCCCGCCGATCTGGGTCAGGACCTGCGACAGCCAGAGGCGAAGGAAGGCCGGGTTCCGGAAAACGGCTCCCGGGCCGTCATCGGCACCGCTGCCGCCGATGGCGTCGTCGAGCGGCGGTGCGATGCCCGTCGGTGCGATCAAGACCCGGCCGGACCCGGCTCCGCCTGGGTGCCGATCGCGGCGGTCATGGCGGCGTCGCCGCGCTCGACGAAGGCCGCGAGCCGTCGTTCCAGACTGGTTCGATCCACGAGGATGTGTCGCTGACAGGTCGTGCAGCGAAGGCCGATGTCAGCACCAAGGCGGTCGAGCCGCCATGTGTCGCCACCGCATGGGTGGACCCGGCGCAGGCGGACGATGTCACCGATGAGCAGCGCGAGGACGGGTCGGACCGGCACGGCGGGCAGCGTATCAGAGCCTTGGATGACCGTTCGCCGGCACGAGGTCACGCTCCGTCGCGGGCACCTTGACCGCATCGTTCGGCAGCACCTCCACGGTGACGTCGGGTTGCGTCGCGGCCAGCTGAGCGATGATCCCACCTGACCGGGTCAGCGACCCCGTCAGCTTGTCCGGTGCCCCGATGGCCTGGATCACGAACGGATCGTCCAGGAGATGGCCGTCGACCGTGACCAGGGCCGGTGGCCCGCTGACCACGATGCCCGGCACGAGCCGGGTCGTGTCGATGGCCAGCGCCTCCGCCCCGGCATTGCGGAGCTCGTTCACGAGCGCCTCCACGCCGCTTCCATCGATGGGTCCGCGGATCGTGATCGTCACGCCGGGTCCGGTCGCCGGGTCCAACCCCGCGTAGAGCCGGACGCGGCGCAGATCCGCTCGGAGCTCGTCGAGGGACGCGTCACCGCGTTGTTCGTTCGCCAGCAGATTGTTGAGATCGCGGTCGAGCGTCGCCACTTCCCGCCGGAGCTGGTCGTTGCGCGCATTGAGGTTCGCGACCAGCACGGTCAACTCCTGCGACGACAGGCCCGCGAAGGCCGAGCCGCCCGTCTGCGCCCGAAGCTGGACGATGACCAGCAGCCCGAGGATGAACGCGACGAGCGCGATCGTGACCTGGTTCCGCTGTCGATGCATATGGATCAGCCGCCCGCGTCCGCGGACGGCGCGGCGCTCGGCGAGGCCTGCGGTCGTGCATAGCGAAGCGTGACGGTGCCGATGAACGCCGGGATATCCACCGACTCCGGCTCGGCGAACTGGACCCTGATGCCATAAGTCTGCGCCCGCTCGATGATGAATTCGACCCATCCCGGAGAGGCGCTCAGACGGCCGTACATGTCGGCCGGGCCGAGGGCGGTGACCTGGTACGGCGGCGCGAGATACGCCGAGTTGACCAGGACGGATGGCCCGATGTCGATGATCGCGCTCGTCGGCGTGATGCGCTCCCCGTTGATCGAGATCGCCTCAGCGCCGGCCGTCCACAGCTCCTCGATGACGATCCGCAGGTCGAGCGACCCGACGAGGTAGTCGGATTCGTTCGCGTCCGGCCCGACCGGTTCCAGCGAATCCTCGAGCTGGAGGACGATCCCGCTCCCGGTCAGGGCGATCAGTCCCGCCGCGATGCGGGCTTCCTCCAACTGGTCGTTGAGCTCCGCCACGACCGCCGCAGACCCGGTGCCCGCGCGCTCGACGTCCTGGATGCGCTGGCGCAGATCGAGGATCGCGACCTTGAGCGCATCCTGCTGCTGTTGCAGCTCACCGGCCGTCTCGATGAGGGGCGACCGTTCCTGGGTCGTGTACCGGACACGCGGCGCCTCGGTCGCGAGCTGGGCCGCGACGAGGAACCCCAGTGCGAGCAGGGCGACGAACAGCGTGAGCTGCCAGGACGGGATGGCGCGAAGGCGTTCCACCAGCAGATTCACCGCGGCGACCGGGGTGTCTGGTCGTCCTCATCGGCACCCGCGGACACGGCTGTCGGGCGACGTCGCTGTCGCACGACCAGGACGACGATCGCACCGACGACCAGGACGAGGATGGCCACGAGGACGATGGTCGGGACGCTTCCGTCGGTGTTGATCGGGTCGGCCGGGGTGCCGGGTGCGGCCGACGACGGCGCGGCCGACGACGGCGCGGCGGTCGGGCCACCCGGGTCCGGGGCAGCGCCCAGCGTCCAGTCCGCGGGAACCGGGCCAGGCGGTGCCGGCTGCGGCCCCGTGCGTTCCGGCGTCTCAGCGCCGAGGTCCGCCAGCCAGGCCGCAGCGAACGTCGCCACGTCCTGATCGATCGCGGCCGTGAACGCCTCGTCATCGGTGCGTCCATCGGCATACGATCGGATGAGCGCCACCATCGCCGCCTCACCGTGGGTCCGGATGAGGAAGTCGACCGCCGACACGCTCTCCGCGTAGGCCAGGAAGAATCGGTCCGCCGTCGTCGGGAACTGGCCGGCCAGACCGTCGAGGGGGATCAGCTGGCGATCCCGGACGGCCCGCTGCACGTCCTGACGGTAACCCAGCCCGTAGCTCTCCGACAGGTATGTCGCCAGACCCTCGTTCAGCCAGCGCGGCGGGAAGTGATAGGCGTTATCGACTGCCGTGTCGAAGACGAGATGGACGAGCTCATGAGGCACGACCACGGATACCCACGGATCGTCGATCGAACTCGGGCCGATCAGCGCGAACAGGGTGCGGATCTCGGCATTGGCCTGGCCCCCGACGTTCTCGCGTGTCCCCGGGCCCAGGGCGTCGTAGAAGGGCGCCTGGTCCGGGTAGATGAAGAAGTCGACCGGCTTGTCCTCGGTCACACCGAGCAGGTCGGCGGTCTCCTTGACGGCCTGCTCACCGATCCGCAGGGCGCGCTCGCCAAAGGCAGCGTTGCCCTCGTACCAGTGCACCCGGACGACATCCCCGGAGACCGTGCGCCAGTCGAACCGGTCGTCGCGATACACGACCGAGATCTCCGGACCAGCGATGCCCGCAGTGGCGCCGGCCACCGTCACGCGCCACTGGGCGCGCAGCGGGGTGTTGGGGAGGATGTGCCCGTCCACGGAGGGGTCGAAGCCGGACCGCAGCGTCTGGGCACCTGACCCGCTCGGCGGGGGCACCTCCACGACCAGCGGTCCGCTCGCGTCGGCGGTCGTCACGAGGAGTTCGACCCGGACCGCGGCCGCCGTGAGGGTCACAGGTTGCGTGAACGTGATGCCGGTCCCGAAGGTCGATGTCGCCGTCGGCGTACCGAACACGACACCCACCGCAGCCACGTTCCCCGGGAGCATCGCCGCGAGCCACACCGCCATGAGGCCCGCGAGGACCGCCGATCTCAGTCGGACCATGCCAGCCCCGCCATGCGCAGGATGCCCATCCCGTTCTGTCCGGCGCCGAGGAGCCCGTCACGCGAGAGCGCCCAGCCCGTCCCGTAGCTGATCGGGATCACCGGGACCTCGTCGCGGACGATGGCCTCGGCCGCGTCGTAGGCCCGCCCGGCCGCGTCCGCGTCGGAGGCCGCGCCGGCGTCCGCGATGGCGGCATCGAACGGTGCGGAACTCCAGCGGCCGTAGTTGTTCGACGACCCGGTCCCCAGCAACACGCCGAGGAAGTCGTTGCGGCCCGGGTAGTCGGCGACCCAGGACAACGACCACATCGCCGGTGGGTCCGTGTCGAGGCGGCCGAAGTAGGTGCCGAAGTCCATGACCTCGGAGCGGAGTGTCACGCCGAGCTCGCGTTCCAGCTCCAGGATCACGGCGTCGTCCCATGGCGTCCCGCCGGTCAGCAACGTGACAGCAGGGAAGCCGCTGCCGTCCGGGAACCCAGCCTCGGCCAGCAGGGACCGCGCCAGATCCGGGTCGTACCCGGGCAGCAGGTCAGCCTCCGACCGCCCCGGG
>JBKJHI010000024.1:0-5909 GCA_046599085.1 Candidatus Limnocylindrales bacterium | reverse complement strand
CGGCTCGGGGAACTTGATCTGCTCCAGGATCACCGGCTTCTTGGGATCGCAGAGCGTGTCCCCGGTGAAGGAGCCCTTGAGGCCGACCGCGGCGGCGATGTCGCCCGCGTTGACCTGCTCCACGTCCTCGCGGTGGTTCGCGTGCAGCAGCACGATGCGCGAGATGCGCTCGCGCTTGTCCTTGGTCGAGTTGATGACGCTGTCGCCGGCGCGCAGCGACCCTGAGTACACCCGGAAGAAGGCGAGCTTGCCGACGAACGGGTCGGCCGCGATCTTGAACGCGAGCGCGCTGAACGGCTCGGCGTCGTCCGGCTTCCGGATGATCTCGGCGCCGGTCTTGGCGTCGAGCCCGATCATCGGCGGGACGTCGAGCGGCGACGGCAGGTAGTCCACGACCGCGTCGAGCATCTTCTGGACGCCCTTGTTCTTGAGCGCCGAACCGGTCAGGACCGGGATGATGCGCGACGTGAGTGTGCCCAGGCGGATGCCGCGCTTGAGATCGGCGACCGTGAACTCCTCGCCCTCGAGGTACTTGTGGGTCAGTTCATCGTCCATCTCGGCGACGGCCTCGATGAGGCGGTGGCGATGCTCGTCGGCCTCGGCCCGCATCTCGTCGGGAATGTCCACGACCTCGATATTGTTGCCGAGGTCGTCGCGGTAGTAGATCGCCTGCATCTCGACGAGGTCGATCACGCCCTTGAACTGGTCCTCACGACCGATGGGGATCTGCAGCGGGACGGCGTTGGCCCCGAGGCGGTCCTTGATCGACTCGACCCCGCGCCAGAAGTCGGCACCGGTGCGATCGAGCTTGTTGATGAAGCAGAAGCGCGGCACGCCGTAGCGGTCGGCCTGGCGCCAGACCGTCTCGGACTGGGGCTCGACGCCGGCCACGCCGTCGAACACGACCACCGCGCCGTCGAGTACGCGCAGGCTGCGCTCGACTTCGACGGTGAAGTCCACGTGCCCGGGCGTATCGATGATGTTGATGCGATGGTCGCCCCAGAACGCCGTCGTCGCAGCAGCGGTGATCGTGATCCCCCGCTCCTGCTCCTGCGGCATCCAGTCCATCGTCGCGGCGCCTTCATGTACCTCACCGATCTTGTAGATCTTCTTCGTGTAGAAGAGGACCCGCTCGGTGACGGTCGTCTTGCCCGCGTCGATATGGGCGATGATCCCGATGTTCCGCGTCTTCGAGAGCGGAACCTGTCGTGCCACGGTCGTCCTACGCTCCCGGATCTACCACTTGAAATGGCTGAAGGCGCGGTTCGCCTCAGCCATCTTGTGCGTGTCTTCGCGACGCTTCACTGCCGCGCCGAGGCCATTCATGGCATCGACGAACTCGGCGGCGAGCTTCTCGCTCATGCTCTTGCCATTGCGCTTGCGAGCGGACTGGACAAGCCAGCGGACGCCGAGCGACATGCGGCGATCGCCGCGGATCTCGACCGGCACCTGGTACGTCGCGCCGCCGACGCGGCGGGGCTTGACCTCGATGATCGGCGTGGCGTTGCGCATCGCAGCTTCGAGGATTTCGACGCCCGGGCGACCGGCCTGCGCTTCGGCGCGAGCCAGTGCCTGGCGGAGGATCCGCTCGGCGAGGTTCTGTTTGCCGCCCTTCATGAGCTTGGCCGAGAACCGAGCGGTCATCCGGTTCGCCGGGACGTGCTCGTACTTGGTCTTGCGGGCGATGCTCTGTCGACGCGGCATCTACTTGGCTCCCGACTTGCCGGGGGCCTTGGCCCCGTACTTGCTGCGGCTCTGCTTGCGATCACGCACGCCGGACGCATCCAGGGTGCCGCGGATGATGTGGTACTTGACCGACGGCAGGTCCTTCACGCGGCCACCGCGCACGAGCACGACGGAGTGCTCCTGAAGGTTGTGGCCGATGCCCGGGATGTAGGCCGTGACCTCCATCTGGTTGGACAGCCGCACGCGGGCGATCTTGCGCAGGGCGGAGTTCGGCTTCTTGGGCGTCATCGTCCGGACCTGCAGGCAGACTCCCCGCTTCTGGGGGGCGCCTGGGATGGACACCTGGCGGCGTCGCAGGCTGTTCCAGTTCTTGCGCATCGCAGGCGCCTTGATCTTGGAGATCTTGCGCTTGCGCCCATGGCGCACGAGCTGGCTGATCGTCGGCACGAAGACGTCACTCCTTGTGATCGAGAGAAGCGGATTCGGTCAGGTCGTTGCCGACCGTCGGAGCCGGTCCATCGACGCCGAGTGCCCCGCGGGGCGGTCGGCCGGGACCGGGATGGTGTGCTGATCGAGATGGTCGTCCGGCACGCTGGAACGCACGCGCCGTTGGCGGACCCCTCCCGAGGCCACGAAGGCGGAGTCTAGCCCACGGTCGCCGAGCGTGTCAAACGTGCTGGCGGCGTCGGCCAGGGGCCGGCGCCGCCGTCACGGATCGGGTCAGCTGGAGGCGTCCTCGTCCCCGACGCCTGCCTCGGCAAGCAACGGGTTCTCGTCGCTGTCCGGGGCGGCGGACGTGCCGTCGGCCCCGGTCGCGAAGGGATTGACGAGGTCGTCGTCGGCGTCCCCCTCGTTGCCGGCGATCGTCGCAGCCAGGGCAAGGCCAGCGGCCTCGTCGTCGGCTGGGCGACCCTCGCCGTCCTCGAGGAACGGGTTGTACTCGTTGTCGCCGAGACCCTCGAGGGCCTCGCCGGCCAGGGCTTCCAGGGCCGCCTGGCGCTCGCGCGCCTTGCGGGCCGCCACGTTCGCGGGCGCACCCGTCCCTGCCGGGATGAGCTTGCCGATGATGACGTTCTCCTTGAGGCCGATCAGGTGGTCCTTGGCGCCGTTGATGGCCGCCTCGGTGAGCACCCGGGTCGTCTCCTGGAAGGACGCCGCGGCGAGGAACGAACTGGTGTTGAGCGATGCCTTGGTCACACCGAGCAGGACGGTCTGCGCGGTGGCCGGCTCGCCGCCCTCCGCGAGGACGCGATTGTTGTTCTGCTCGAACTCCAGGCGGTCCACGAGTTCCGTCGGCAGCAGATCGACGTCACCGGGCTGATCGATGCGGACCTTGCGGAGCATCTGTCGGACGATGATCTCGATGTGCTTGTCACTGATCGTGACGCCCTGGCTCTTGTAGACCTTCTGGACTTCCTTCACCAGGTAGCGCTGGACAGCGTCCTTGCCCCGGGTGTCGAGGTACTCCTGCGGGTTGATCGGGCCATCGGTGATGGCGTCGCCCGCGCGGATCTTCTGGCCGTTCTCGACCAGGACCTTGGCGTTGTGCGGGATGAGGTACTCGCGCTCGACCACGTCCTCGGCTCGGACGACGAGGCCTTCGGAACCGGTCACGAGGAACCCGCGGACGGGTGCCGTGACGTCGTTCGGGGCGCCGTCGGCCTCGTTCCGCGCGATCACCTGGCCGAGTTCGACCAGGTCGCCGGGTGCGGCCAGCATCTCCGCGCCCTTGGGCACGGGCAATGAGGTGTCGTAGACCTCCGTGGAGACGACCTTGACCTTGGTCAGGCCATCGCCCCGGATGATCTCGACGATGCCGTCGATGTGGCTGATCTCGGCCTTGCCCTTGGGGACGCGGGCCTCGAACAGTTCCTCGACACGTGGCAGGCCGGCCGTGATGTCCATGCCGCCGGCGACGCCACCGGTATGGAACGTTCGCATCGTGAGCTGGGTGCCCGGCTCGCCGATCGACTGTGCGGCGATGATGCCGACAGCCTCGCCCGAGCCGACCATCTCGCCCGTCGCGAGATTGCGGCCATAGCACGCCCGGCAGACGCCGTTGCGCGCCTCGCAGGTGAGCGGTGAGCGAACGAGCGCCTCGTCCACGCCGGCCGCGTCGATGCGAGCCGCCGCTTCCTCGGAGATGATCTCGTTACGGTCGACCAGGAGCGGTGCATCCGCCCCCTTCTTCACCTTGACCGACGGGTCGGGCAGCGGCGCCGCAGCCAGGCGACCCACGAGACGGCGCTGGAACGCACCCTTCTCGTCGCTCGACTCGGCCCGGATGATCCAGCTGCCTTCCTCGGTGCCGCAGTCGTCCTCGCGGGTGATGACGTCCTGTGCGACGTCCACCAGGCGACGGGTCAGGTACCCGGAGTCGGCGGTGCGCAGGGCGGTATCGGCGAGGCCCTTGCGGGCGCCGTGGGTGGAGATGAAGTACTCGAGGACGGTCATCCCCTCGCGGAAGTTGCTCCGCACGGGGACATCGATGATGCGGCCCGACGGGTCGGCCATGAGGCCACGCATCGCGCCCAGCTGTCCGATGTTGCCCTTGTTCCCGCGGGCACCGGACGCCGTCATCATCGTGACCGGACCGGTCGGATCCAGGCCATCCATCATCTCGGTCGAGAGCCTGGATGTGGTGTCCTGCCAGACGCCGACGACCTGCTCGTAGCGCTCGTCCTCGGTGATGAGGCCGCGCTGGAACTGCTTGTCGATAGCGGCGACCGAATCGTCGGCCGCAGTAAGGTGAGCGGCCTTGGTCTTCGGGATCTCGATGTCGAACAGGCCGATGGTCATGCCGCCGCGCGTGGCGAACTCGAACCCGACGCTCTTGATGCCGTCGACGAGGTGTGCGGTCTCCTCCGGCCCGAGCCGGCGGTAGCACTGGTCGACGAGCTCCTTGAGGTCGGTCCGCTTCATGACGTTGTCGTTGTAGCGGAGCGCATCCGGGAGGATCTGGTTGAAGATGACGCGGCCGATGGTCGTACGACGACGCTCGATCCCAAGCGCCTGCGTCTCCTCCTGCCAGGTCTGGACCTCGACGTCGATGACCTCGTGGAGGTACGCCGCCGTCTTCTCACGGAGCTGGTAGGCGAGGATCGCCTCGTCCTCCGTGGCGAACGTTCGGACGGGCTTCTTCGACTTGGTATGCGCGTCCATCGTCAGGTAGTAGCAGCCGAGGACCATGTCCTGGGTCGGCGCCACGACCGGGCTGCCGTCGGCGGGCGACAGCAGGTTGGCGGTGGACAGCATCATCGTCCGGGCTTCTTCCTGGGCAGCCGAGGACAGCGGCACGTGGACCGCCATCTGGTCGCCGTCGAAGTCCGCGTTGAACGCGGTGCAGACGAGCGGATGGATCTGGATGGCCGAGCCCTCGACGAGGACCGGCATGAACGCCTGGATGCCCAGGCGGTGCAGCGTTGGGGCGCGGTTGAGCAGGACCGGATGATCCTTGATGACGTCCTCGAGGACGTCCCAGACCTCTGGGCGGACCCGCTCGACGATGCGCTTGGCGCTCTTGATGTTGTGGGCGAAGCCCTTCTCGACCAGCTGGCGCATGACGAACGGCTTGAACAGTTCGAGGGCCATCTTCTTGGGCAGGCCGCACTGGTGGAGCTTGAGCTCCGGCCCGACGACGATGACCGAACGGCCCGAGTAGTCCACGCGCTTGCCCAGCAGGTTCTGGCGGAACCGGCCCTGCTTGCCCTTGAGCATGTCGGACAGGCTCTTCAGGCGGTGGTTGCCGGTGCCTGCGATCGCACGGCCACGGCGGCCGTTATCGATCAGGGCGTCGCACGCCTCCTGGAGCATCCGCTTCTCGTTGCGGATGATGATCTCGGGCGCACCGAGCTCGAGGAGGCGCTTGAGGCGGTTGTTGCGGTTGATCACGCGCCGATACAGGTCGTTGAGGTCGGAGGTCGCGAAGCGACCGCCGTCCAGCTGGACCATCGGCCTAAGGTCCGGCGGAATGACCGGCAGGACGGACAGGATCATCCACTCAGGGCGCGTCCCTGAGCGGCGGAAGGCCTCGATCAGGCGGAGGCGCTTGATCGCCTTCTTCCGTCGCTGGCCGGAGCTCGTCCGCACCTCGACGTGGAGGGTTCGGGCGAGTTCCTCGAGGTCCATCCGGCTGATGATGTCGCGCACGGCCTCGGCACCCATGCCGGCCCAGAACATCCGCGTGCCGCCACGCGCGCCCGAGCCGTACTTCTCATCGAGCG
>JBKJHI010000151.1:0-18891 GCA_046599085.1 Candidatus Limnocylindrales bacterium | reverse complement strand
GAGGTGGAGAAGTACAGCCACGTCCTGCATCTCGTGTCGCATGTCGAGGGCCGGCTCCAGCCGGACCTGGACGCGCTGGATGCACTGCGTTCCGTCTTTCCGGCCGGCACCCTGTCCGGGGCACCGAAGGTACGCGCGATGCAGCTCATCGCCGCGGCAGAGCAGGAGCGGCGCGGCCTGTACGGCGGCGCGGTCGGCTACCTCGGCTACGACGGCAACATGGACACCGCCATCACGATCCGCAGTGCGGTCCTCAAGGATGGTCAGGCGCATATCCACACCGGCGCGGGCATCGTCGCGGGCTCCGTCCCCGAGCGTGAGTTCGAGGAGACCGAGCACAAGGCCGCGGCCATGCGTCGTGCGATCGAGCTTGCAGCCGGCATCGATGCGCCACGCGGTGCGACGGACGACGACGACACCGGGGACGAGGACGGTCCCGGCGCCACGGCAGGTGCAGCCACCGGTGGGTCGGAGGGATCGGCGTGATCCTCGTCGTCGACAACTACGACAGCTTCACCTTCAACCTCGTGCAGGCCCTGCAGGCGGCAGGGGCCGACGTGCGCGTCGTCCGCAACGACGCAATCGACAAGGCCGGCGTCGAAGCGCTCGCGGATGACCCAACCGCGGACCTGCGCGGCATCGTCATCTCGCCGGGCCCTGGCGACCCGGACGACGCGGGCGTCAGCATGGCGACCGTCGAAGTCGCGGCTGACCGGCGCATCCCGTTGCTTGGCGTGTGCCTTGGCATGCAGTCGATGGCGGCGGCGTTCGGGGCGGCCATCGTCCGCGCCCCGACGCTGGTCCACGGCGAGGCCTCCGAGGTGACGCACGACGGGCAGGGCCTGCTCGACGGCATGCCGCCGGCGTTCATGGCCGCTCGCTATCACTCGCTGACGGTCGATCCGGCGACGCTGCCGCCGGAGCTGCGCATCACGGCCATGAGCGAGGTGGACCGGGTGGTGATGGGCATCCGTCACATCACGCTCCCGCTGGAGGGCGTCCAGTTCCACCCGGAATCGGTGCTGACGCCGTACGGCCCGCACCTGCTCGCCAACTTCCTCCGCCAGGCCGGAGAAGGGGAGGCGTCCCTGCTGGACGACGCGACCGGGTCGTTCGCGACCGCCGGCATGGCCGAGCGCACGGAGGCGGCTCGATGAGCGATCACGTTCGGGCGGCGCTGGCGACGATCGTCGACGGCGGCACGCTGACGCTCGACGACGCGCGGCTCGCGATGGGCGCGGTGATGGACGGCGAATCGACGCCGGCCCAGCTCGCGGCGCTGCTGATGGGCCTGCGCATGCGCGGCGAGACGGTCGACGAACTGGCCGGGTTCGCCACCGCGATGCGTGAGCGGGTCGTGCCCGTCGTCGCGCCGGAGGGCGCCATCGATCTCGTCGGGACCGGCGGGGACGGCAGCAACACGTTCAACATCTCGACGGCGGCCGCACTCGTCGTCGCGGCCGCCGGCGTACCGGTCGCCAAGCACGGCAACCGGGCGATCACGTCGAAGGCCGGCTCGGCCGACGTGCTGGATGCCCTCGGCATCCGGATCGACCACGATGCGGCGACCGCCACGGCCGCGCTGCACGACACCGGCTTCGCATTCCTGTTCGCGCCGAATTTCCACCCGGCGATGCGCCACGCCGGCCCGACCCGCCGAGAGATCGGCGTGCGAACGGCGTTCAACCTGCTCGGCCCCCTCACGAACCCCGCCGGCACGACCCGCCAGGTGCTGGGCATCGGAGACGCCCGCGCCGCTGGCCGCTTCGCCGAGGTCGTTCATCGGCTCGGGACGGAGCGGACGTTCGTGATCCATGGAGACGGCGTGGATGAACTGCCCCTCGATGACAGCGGTGTCCTCTATCACGTCGGGCCCGACGGGATCGTGCAGCACCAGGTCGCCGCGACCGCGCTTGGGCTCACCCTCACGCCGACCGCGCGCCTTGGTGGTGGGACCGCCGATGAGAACGCCCGGATCATCGAAGGGGTCCTGCACGGTGAACCCGGCACGCGCCGGGATGTCGTGCTGCTGAACGCCGCGGCTGGCCTGCTGGTCGCCGGTGTGGTCGATGACCTGGAAGGCGGCATCGACAGAGCGGCCCTGACGATCGATGCGGGCCTCGCCACGGACCTGCTTCGGCGCCTGCGTGCTGAGCGGGTGGCCGCGATCAGCGCCGGCGCCGCCGCTGACTCCGGGACGCCGGCATGACGGCGACGAGCGGGCGCCCCGTGACGGCCGCCGGCGGCGTCGTCGCCGAGATCGCCGCTCGCCGACGCGACGACCTCATGCCCATCCTGGATGCCCCGGTGGACCTTGCCGGAGCGCCGGCGCCGCGCCCCATCGCCGAACGCCTGGCTGCGCCCGGGCTCCATCTCATCGCGGAGATCAAGCGGTCGTCACCATCCGCAGGGACGATCGTCGATGCCGCGGACGACATCGTGGCGCGCGCCCGGGCGTACGAGGCCGGTGGCGCGGCCGCGATCTCCGTCCTGTGCGAGCCGCACTGGTTCGGCGGTTCCGTGGAGGACCTGCGGCGGGTGCGGGCCGCGGTCGCGATCCCGGTCCTCGCCAAGGAGTTCGTCGTCGATGCGCGACAGCTGCCGATGCTGCGCGCGGCCGGGGCGGACCTCGTCCTGCTCCTCGCGGTCCTCCACGATGCCGAGGCCCTTCGTCGGCTTGTCGCCAGCGCCCGGGCCATCGGGCTGGAGCCCATGGTCGAGGCCCACGACGAGTCGGAGATCGACGCGGTCGTGGCCAGCGGCGCCCGATTGATCGGCCTGAACAACCGCGACCTGCGCTCGCTGGACGTGGACACGGAACGCGCCGAGCGCCTTCGTGACCGGATCCCGGACGACCGCATCGTCATCGCCGAGAGCGGCGTTCGCGATGCCTCGACGATCGCGCGCTGGCGCGCGCTCGGCTTCGATGGCGCGCTGGTCGGCGAGGCCCTCATGCGCAGTGGAGACGCGGCAGCTGTGGCGCGGTCCTTCGTCGAAGCCGGTGCTCAGCCGAACGACCCGTCCAACGTGGCACGGCGGCCATTCGTCAAGATCTGCGGTGTGACGGATGCGGACGGAGTCTTGGCCGCGGTCCGGGCCGGCGCCGACGCCGTCGGGATCAACCTGGTGCCCGGAACGCCCAGGGAACGCACGCTGGCGCAGGCCGCGACCCTTGCGGACCTGGTTCGCCGCGCGGCGCCGCCAGATCGCCGCCCCAGGATCGTCGCGATCACCGCCGATCCGGATGCCGCCCAGGTCGCGGCCATCATCGAGTCGATGGATCCCGATGCCATCCAGGACAGCGGGACGGGGTCGATGGCGGCGGCCGGATCCAGCGAGCGAGCGTGGTGGAAGGCGATCCACGTCCCCGTCACGGCCGATGCTGCCGCTCGTGACCGCGCCATCTCCGGTGCCCGAGACGTGCTGGCGGCGGGCGTCGAGCGACTGCTCCTCGACACGGCGGGTGGTGTGCATCCGGGCGGTACCGGCGTCCGCGCCGATGCTACCGTGGCCGCCCTGATCGCCCGGGAAGTTCCGGTCACCCTGGCCGGGGGCCTGACGCCGGCCAACGTCGCCGCGGCGCTCCGCGACATCCCGGCCGTCGGCGTCGATGTCGCCAGTGGCGTCGAAGCGCCGCGGATCGAGGGCGAGGTCCCGACCAAGGACCCGTTCCTCGTCGCGCTCTTCGTGAAGCGGGCCAGGGCGGCCCGCGACGATCGCCCGAACACCCCGTTCGGACCGACGCCCGTCCATGCCGGCCTGCTGGACACGGATGCAGCCGGTCGATGGGGGATGGAGCGCGACTTTGGCGGGCGCTACGTCCCGGAGACGCTGATGGCCGCCCTCGCCCAGCTCGAGACCGCGTATGACGCGCTGCGCCACGATCCGGCGTTCTGGGCGGACCTGCGCCAGATGCTGGCGACCTTCGCCGGACGGGAGACGGCCCTGTACCGTGCCGATCGGCTGGCTGGCGCGGTCGCGTGCGAGGCCGCTGGCCTGGCCGGGCCGACCCGCGCATCGGCCATCCCGAGATTGCGCCTGTACCTCAAGCGCGAGGACCTGGCGCACACGGGGGCGCACAAGATCAACAACGCCCTTGGCCAGGCGCTGCTCACCCGGCGTCTCGGCAAGACCCGGGTGATCGCCGAGACCGGGGCCGGCCAGCATGGCGTCGCGACCGCGACAGCCTGTGCGCTGCTCGATCTGCCGTGCGTCGTCTACATGGGCGCAGAGGACATCGAGCGCCAGGGGCCCAACGTCCTGCGCATGCGCGCGCTGGGGGCCGAGGTGCGGCCCGTCACGAGCGGGACCGCCACACTCAAGGACGCGGTCAACGAGGCGATGCGCGACTGGGTCACGAACGTCGAGACGACCCACTACGTGTTGGGCTCGGCGATGGGTCCGCACCCGTACCCGACCATCGTCAAGGATCTCCAGCGACGGATCGGCGACGAGGCGGCGGCCCAGCTGTACGCCGTGGAGGGCCGGCTTCCGGATCTGGCCCTCGCCTGCGTCGGTGGCGGGTCCAACGCCATCGGCCTGCTGGCGCGCTTCATCGGCGAGCCGACGGTCCGCCTGGCCGTGGCGGAGGCCGCCGGGGACGGGATCGCGACCGGGCGCCACGCGGCTGCGATCCTGGGCGGCACGCCCGGAATCCTGCACGGCAGTCGTTCATTGATGCTCCAGGACCGTGATGGCCAGGTCGTCGAGGCTCATAGTGCGTCGGCGGGTCTGGACTACCCGGGCGTCGGGCCGCAACTCGCCGCGCTGGCCGAAGGGGGCCGTCTTGAGGTCGCTGCGGCCACCGACCGGGAAGCCGTTGCCGCGATGAAGGCCACGACACGGCTTGAAGGGATCCTGCCCGCGCTCGAGACCTCCCATGCGATCGCGGCACTGCCCAAGATCCTGGCCGGGGTCGAGGGCCTGCCCGGCGGCTTCGACACGCACGACGACCTCCTCGTCCTCCTCGGGTTCTCGGGGCGCGGCGACAAGGACCTCGCCGCGTTGGCCCGCTTCGACGATGTCGAGCCGTGGGAGAGCGCCCGGTGACGGGTCTCGTCGCCGATCTCCCCGGCACGAACCAGACCGCTGGGGCGCAGCGGATCGCCGCCGCCTTCGCGCGGGCCAGCGCCGACAGCCGCGCAGCTCTCATCCCGTACGTCGTGGCCGGCTACCCGGACGCCGAGACGAGCGTCTCGATCGCGCTCGGGGCGGCCGACGCCGGCGCGGACTTGCTGGAAGTCGGCTTGCCTTATTCGGACCCGCTCGCTGATGGCGCGACACTCCAGCGAGCCTCGCAGACGGCCATCAGGGCCGGAGCCACCCTCGAAGGCTCACTGCGCCTCATCGAGCGCATCGCCGCGGCCCGCCCGGACCTGCCACTCGTGCCGATGGCCTATGCCAACCAGATCATCAGCGGCGGCGACGGCGAGACCGTGGCGCGTCGACTGGCCGATGCCGGTGCCGCCGGGATCATCGTCGCCGACCTGACCCCCGACGAGGGCGCCCCGTTCGAGGCCGTCGCGCGCGCGGTCGGTCTGGCGGTCGTCTACCTCGTCGCGCCGACGACAGCCCGGGATCGGCGTGTCGCCATCGCCCGGCGCAGCGGCGGCTTCCTCTACTGCGTCTCGCTCGTCGGCGTCACCGGGGCGCGGAGTGACCTGCCGGACAGCGTCGGTCAGCTCGTGCGCGACGTGACCGCCGATTCCCCGGTGCCGGTGGCCGTCGGGTTCGGGGTCAGCCAGCCGGCCCACGTTCAGGCCATCGTGGCCGCCGGTGCTGCCGGGGTGATCGTCGCATCTGCGCTCGTCGATTCGCTTGGTGAGGACGGTCGGGACGTCGAAGCGCTGGCCACCCTCGTCCGCCGTCTGCGGGACGCCACCGGCCGCTGACCGGCGGGCGGATCGAGCCGCGCTCTAACCCAGCTCGGGCAGCCCCACGGCCTGACACGCCGCCTCGCGGACCTCGGCCGGCGTCGCACCCGCCTCGCGGCGTTCTCGCACGCCCGTGTCGCCCGACGACTTGGACAGCTTGGACCCATCGGGGCGGCGGATCAGCGGGTGATGCAGGAAGGTGGCCGGCGCCGGGCGCCCCAGGAGCCGACCCAGCCGTATCTGCGCCGGGGTCGCGTGGAGCAGGTCCTGGCCGCGGACTACGAGATCGACATCCTGGCGCAGGTCGTCCACGACCACGCAGAACCCGTACGTCCACTGCCCGTGCCGGTCGCGGATCGGGAGATCGCCGCTCGGTGTGACGTCGTCGGCACATGGTCCCAGTAGACCGTCCATCCACGTCTCGGTGCCCGCGCCGAGGGCCACGCGCAGGACCGGCCCCGCCAGGCCACGGGCACGACATCCGCCCGGGCAGCCGATCCCTCGCCACGGCGCCCCGTGTTCACCGGCCCACGCCGCGAACGTGGCGCGCGCGCAGTCGCAGCCGTAGACGAGCCCATCGCGACCCAGTTGCTCCGCGGCGGCCGCGTACGCCGCCAGCGCATCCGGCGCGGACTGGGAGACCGGACCGAGATCCGGCACGAACCCGAGCCACGCGAGGTCCTCGAGCAGGGCGTCCACGTACGCCGACCGTGATCGACTCGCGTCGTGGTCCTCGACGCGCAGCAGCACGCGTGCATCCGTCTCGGCGGCGACGCGCCAGACCCAGATGGCATTTGCGACGTGACCGAGATGGAGGTAGCCCGTCGGCGCCGGTGCGAAGCGGGTCAGGCCACGGCGCGGCAGCGCCCGAGCGTCGAAGCCGTCAGGCGTCGCCGCCATCCCGCCCACCGCGCGCCCGGTCGCGATCCCGGTCCCGCGTCTCGAGGGAGCGGGTCGCCGCGAACAACCGTCGATACAGGGCCAGGAGATCGGCCTGCGGCAACGGTCCCTCGTTCGCCATCGAGACCCGGAGCAAGACCTCGCGTTCGCGCTCCGCATCCCGGATCGCGCGGCGACCGGCCGTGGTCTTGGCCCGTCCGGCCTCGCGCGCCAGGGCCGCCCGTTCGTTGAGCAGGCCGACGATCCGCCGGTCGAGGGCATCGATCCGGCGTCGGAGCCGTCGGAGCTCCAGGGATTCGGGTGGGCGCGCGGGACCAGGTCTATCAGCCACGGGCGTCACCGAACCGACGGGCGATCGACTCGAGCGCGAGGTGGTACCCGCGGGCACCCTGGCCGACGATCGATTCGAGGGCGACGTCGTGCAGGAAGTTGACGTGTCGGAACGGCTCACGGGTCGATGGGTCGGACAGGTGCACCTCGATGAACGGGCGACTGATGCCGAGCAGGGCATCGCGCAACGCCACGCTCGTGTGGGTCAGGCCGCCGGCGTTGACGATCGAGACATCGAAGTCGCGCATATGGAGGCGGTCGATCAACGCGCCCTCGTGGTTCGACTGGAAGACATCGATGTCCAGGCCAAGCTCCGGCCCGCGGGCGACGATGCCCGCATGGATCTGGTCGAGGGTCTCGTACCCGTAGATCTCCGGCTCGCGCGTGCCGATGAGGTTGAGGTTGGGTCCCTGGAGGATGAGGACACGGGTCATGCGGCACTCCCGGCGGCGAGGATCGAGGACGCGGCCGCGGCGACGACCGCGGTCGGCACATCATCGCGGATGGTGACGGCGTCCGCGGTCGGCAGCACCCAGCGCAATCGACCGCCGCTGTGCTTCTTGTCGGCGGCCAGGTGGCCGAGCACGGTGTCGAGCGGATAGGGGAGCGGCTCCTCGCCCAGACCGAGCGTGTCGAGCAAACGCGTGATCCGGGCCGCGCGCTCAGGTGGCGTGACGTCCATCGCGATCCCGATCCGGCACGCGGCCCGCAGGCCGTAGGCGACCGCCTCCCCGTGGAGCAGGTCGCCGAAGCCGGCCGCCGCTTCGACCGCGTGGCCCAGGGAATGCCCGAGGTTGAGGGTGATCCGCCCGCCATCCGGGCCACGTTCGTGCTCGTCGGCGAGGACGACCTCGATCTTGGCCCAGGCGCTGCGCTCGACGAGCTCGGCCACGACCCCGCCGTCGAACGCCGCATCGTGACCGGCGGCGATGGCCATACCGTCGTGCTCGAGCAGCTCGAACAGGCGCTCGTCGCCAAGGGCTGCCATCTTCACCGCCTCGCCGAGCGCCGCGCGCCGGTGCCGTTCGGGCAGGGAGCGCACGACCCCGACATCGATGACGATCGCTGCGGGCTGATGGAAGGCACCGACGAGGTTCTTGCCCTCGGGCAGGTCCACGGCGGTCTTGCCACCGATCGACGAATCGATCTGAGCGACCAGCGTCGTCGGCACATGGATCACCGGGACGCCGCGCAGGTAGGTGGCCGCCACGAACCCGGCTGCGTCGCCGAGCGCCCCGCCACCGATGGCCACGATCGGTTCGTCGCGTTCGGCATGGAGGCGCGCCAGGTCGCTGGCCGCCGAACCCACGACCGACAGGGTCTTGGCGGCCTCGCCCTGCGGCAGCATCACCGTCTCGACGACCCAGCCGAGGTCCGTCAATCCAGCGCTGATCCGGGCGCCGACCGCGTCCCACGCGCCGGGCTCGCTGACCAGGATGGCGCGCCGGGCGCGAGCGTCGCGCAGCGTCTGCGCGACGGTGCTGACCGCGATGTCGTCGCCGATGACGACGCGTCCGATGCCCGTCGCGGCACGCACGAGCGTCGTGCCCCGGAGGTCGGCGGCGACGAGCCCGGCATCGTCGAGATGCGTGCTGATGGCATCCAGCACGTGCCCGACGTCGGCCACGCCCCGGATGCGCAGGTCCGCGGCCGCGTAGAACCGCTTGCGTCGCGAGGCGAGGTCGCGGATGGCCCCGATCGGGTCGCGGCCGGCCACCAGCGGACGAACGTGCGGGGAGCGTCGCAGGCGCTGGGCCAGAACTTCGGGTCGCCCATCGAGCCACACGACGACCCGTCCGCGATGGAGCGACCACCGGTTGCGCGGATCGACGATCGCGCCGCCGCCGGTGGCGATCACCCGGTCCACGCCGGGCCCCTCGCTGGGCGGCCCGAGGGCTGCGATGCCGGATCGTTCCATCGTCCGGAAGGCGGGCTCGCCGTCCTCGGCGAAGATCTCCGGGATGGACCGGTGCGCCTCCCGCTCGATCTGGTCGTCGAGGTCGATGAAAGCGGCGCCATGCCGCTGCGCCAGACGCTTGCCGACGACGCTCTTGCCGCTTCCGGGCAGACCGGTCAGGACGATGTCCATAAGACCTAGTCGTCGCCGCCGGAGCCGGCTTCGTCGGTGCCGGTCAGTCCGTGGCGCTCCTCGACGGGCAGATCGCGGGCATCCGGGGCGCCACGACGCGAGCCGCCGGCCACCGGGGCCTCGGGCGGCTGCTCGATGCGCGCGCGATAGGCGGCCAGGTTCGTGCGGACATCGTCGATCGTGTCGCCGCCGAATTTCTCGGCGACGAACGCGGCCACGGTCAGCATCACCATCGCCTCACCGACGACGCCCGCAGCCGGGACGACGCTGATGTCGCTACGCTCGTAGTGGGCCTTGTCCACAGCCTCACCCGTGATCAGGTCGGCCGACGGCAGCGGCCGGGCGAGCGTGGAGATCGGCTTGACGGCGCCGCGGACGACGAGCGGCTCGCCGTTGGTCACGCCACCGGTCAGGCCCCCGGCGTTGTTGGAGCGGTGCACCCAGCGCCCGGCCTCGCCGCGCCTCTCGATGATGTCGTGGACGGCCGAGCCGAAGCGGCGGGTCTGCTCGAACCCGAGGCCGAACTCGACGCCCTTGACGATGTTGATGCTCATCACAGCCGCCGCCAGCGCGGCATCCAGGCGGCGATCCCAGTGCACGTATGACCCGAGGCCGATCGGCAGCCCGTGGACCACGACTTCGAACACGCCACCGACCGTGTCGCCGTTGGAGCGCGCCTCGTCGATGCGGGCGACCATCCCGGCCTCGGCATCCGGATCGGGACAGCGCAGCGGTGAGGCCTCAGCCTCGGCCCAGGATCGCGTGGCGCGGGCGGGATCCAGGGCCACGCCGCCGACCTCGGCGGTGAACGACCACGTCTCGATCCCGAGTGCGCGCAGGTAGGCGCGGGCGACCGCACCCGCGGCGACCCGTGCGGCCGTTTCGCGCGCGGACGCGCGCTCGAGCACATTGCGGACATCGCTGAAGCCGTACTTCAGGGCACCGGCCAGGTCGGCGTGACCGGGACGGACGCGCGTGACCGGGGTTGCCCGCTTGTTGCCTGACTCCGCCGCGGTTGCGAGCGCGGCCGCAGCATCATCATCGAGCGGGCCTACCTGCATCACTTGCGTCCAGTTCTCCCAGTCGCGGTTGCGCACGAGCAGGAGGACCGGTGAGCCGAGGGTCACCCCATGGCGTACGCCACCCAGGATCTCGGCGCGGTCCTGCTCGATCGCCTGGCGGGCGCCGCGGCCGTATCCCTTCTGCCGGCGTGACAGGTCGAGCGCGATCTGGTCCTCGGTCATTGGCAGGCCAGCGGGCACGCCCTCGATCGTCGCCCCGAGCGCCGGCCCGTGCGACTCGCCTGCGGTCAGGAACCGGAAGGCGGTCACTCGGAGGCGCTGGCGACTGGCTCCCCGGTCGGCTCACCCTCGGCGGAACGGATCCCGCCGGCGCGTGCCTCGGCAAGCTTTGTCTGCATCAGGTCCAGCGGAGCGGCGACGCCGGTCCACAACGTGAACGCCGCGGCACCCTGGTGCAGGAGCATCAGCTCACCGTCGGCCGTCGAGGCCCCGGCATCGGCTGCATCTCGCAGCAGCCGTGTGGTCGCGTAGATGAGATCGAGCACCAGCAGGTCGCCATGGAGCGTGGACGCCGGGATGGGGCTGATGTCGGACGTGAGCCCGATCGAGGTGGCGTTGACGAGCACCTTGGCCTTGGCCAGCTCCGCTTCGATGATCGACTCATGCCAGGGCATCGCGCGCAGTTCCATGTGGGCCGCGCTCTTGCCGAAGTGCTTGACCATGCCCTCGGCTCGGTGGAGGTGGCGGTTGAACACGACGATGCGCTGGAACCCTTCGGTGATGAGGCCGTGGACGACGGCTCGTGCGCCGCCGCCCGCGCCCAGCACCACCGCGGTACGCGGCATCTTCTGCTTGCCGACGAGGGCATCCAGCGCGACGCGGAACCCGGGCACGTCCGTGTTGTGGCCCACGAGCCGCTTGCCCTCTCGCGTGATCGTGTTGACGGCACCCGTCGTGGCGGCCTCCTCGGTCAGCCGATCGACCATGGGGACGACCCGCTCCTTGTGGGGGATCGTCACGTTGGCGCCCAGGAAGTCGTCGCCGCGCAACTCGGTGATGGCGTCGGGCAACGCGATGGGCGCGCGATCCCACAGTTCGTACGCGGCATCGATGCCGAGGTCGTCGAACGCGGCCTGCTGCATGGCACCGGACAGCGAATGGGCCACTGGATGGCCGATGAGGACGACGCGCTTCGTCATGCTCGCACCCCTTCAAGGTCGTCAAAGAAGCCGGGATAGGAGATCGACGCCGAGCCCGGTCGCTCGATCGTCGTCGTGTCGGTGGCAAGGAGGCCGGCGACCGCGAAGGTCATCGCCAGGCGATGGTCGTCGAGGCTGTCGGTGGCTGCGCCGTGGAGCGGACCGCCACCATCGATGCGGAGGTCGTCGCCATCGACGCTGATCCGAGCGCCAAGCGCGCTCAGCCCACGGACGATTCCAGCGATCCGGTCGGATTCCTTATGGCGCAGTTCGCCCGCACCACGGATCGTCGTCGTGCCGCTCGCCAGGGCGGCGGCCAGGCACAGGATGGGGATCTCATCGATGGCCTCGGCGACATCGGTCGGGCCGAGGTCGATGCCGCGCAGCGGCGAGGTCTGCACCGTGAGGTCGGCGACAGGCTCGCCGCCACTGCCGCCACCGCCGGCTTTCTCGGGCGCCCCGCTCTGGCCCTCGACCGGCTGCTCGTCGATCGCGGCGCCCATCCGGCGCAGGATGTCGATGACCGCGCGGCGGGTCGGGTTCACGCCCACGTCCCGCAGCCGCAGTCGGGCGTCCGGGTGGACGGATCCCGCAACCAGCCAGAAGGCCGCCGCGGAGACATCGCCGGGCACTCGCGCGTCCATGGCCTGCACAGTCGATCCTCCTTGCATTGTCCAGACGGCCTCGCCGTCGGGTCCGTCCTCGCGCGCGACCGCGACGCCCCGCGCCCGAAGCATCCGTTCCGTGTGATCGCGTGTCGCGACTCGCTCGCGGACCGTCGTCGGACCCGCCGCCCGCAGTCCCGCAAGCAGGATCGCCGACTTCACCTGCGCGGATGGCACCGGTGTCGCGTAGTCGATGCCCTGGAGCGGGGTACGGCCGACCACGGTCAGGGGAGGAAGGGTGTCGTGACGTCGCGCGTGGAGCACCGCGCCCATCCGGCGCAGCGGTTCGATGATACGAGCGACCGGACGGCCACGCAACGAGTCGTCGCCCGTCAGGATGCTCGTCATGGGCAGCCCGGCCAGCATGCCGGCGAGCAGCCGCAGGCTCGTGCCGGAGTTCCCGCAGTCGATGACATCGGTCGGCTCGGTCAACCCGTCCGCGCCCGGCGAGTCCACCCGGTAGTCGACGGTCCGGCCGTCGTGGCTGCCGCGTTCGATCGTGACGCCGAGGGCGCGCAGCGCTGCCGCCGTTGACCGCACGTCGGCGCCGTCGCCGGCTCGTTCGATCCGGCTCTCGCCCGCGGCCAGCGCCGCGAACACCAGGGCGCGGTGGCTGATCGACTTGTCGCCGGGCAGCCGAAGCTCACCGCGCAGACGCGCGGCCTGTCGGACGGTGGCGACCGGGTCGCCCGCGCCGACGAGACTCAATGCTTGCTCAGTCCGCCGGACCCGGCACTTCCGAGGGCCGCGGCGCGCTCGCTCGGGTCGCCGTGCAGGCCACGGACGTGCTCGTGCACGGGCCCCAGCGTCTCCATCAGGTCGCGGAACTGGTCGAGCGTGAGCTGCTGCTCCGCGTCGGACAGGGCGGTGTCCGGCGTCGGGTGGACCTCGACCATGACGCCGTCCGCGCCGACCGCGACCCCGCCGATGGCGAGCGGCTTGACCAGCCAGCGCTTGCCGGTGGCATGGCTCGGATCGACGATGACGGGCAGGTGGGTCAGGTGGTGGAGGAGCGGGACGGCCGCCAGGTCCATCGTGTTGCGGGTGTACGTCTCGAACGTCCGGATCCCGCGCTCGCACAGGATCACGTTGGGGTTACCGGAGCTGATGATGTACTCGGCCGCCATCAGGAGCTCCTCGATGGTCGCCCCGAAACCGCGCTTGAGCATCACCGGTCGGGCGACCCGGCCGACGTCCCGCAGCAGCGAGTAGTTCTGCATGTTCCGGGCACCGACCTGGAGGATGTCCGCGTACTCGGCCACGATGTCGACCTGCGCCGACTCCATGACCTCGGTGATGATCGGCAGGCCGGTCCGGTCGCGCGCTTCCGCGAGGTAGCGCAGGGCCTCGACACCGAGCCCCTGGAACGCGTACGGACTGGTCCGCGGCTTGAACGCCCCGCCGCGCAGGACCGTGGCTCCCGCGGCCTTGACCGCATCCGCCGTCTCGAACAGCTGATCGCGGCTCTCAACGGAGCACGGTCCCGCCATCATCGTCAGCGACCCGTCGCCGATGACCGCGTCCAGGACGCGAACGACGGTGTCCTCGGCACGGAACTCGCGCGAGGTCAACTTGTACGGCCGCGAGATGGGCGTGACCCGGTCCACGCCGGGCATCGCCGCCAGGCGATCGATGAGGACGGGCTTGCGCGCGCCGATCTCGCCGACGACGGCGATGACGGTGTGCTCCGCCCCGACATGATCGAACGGGGTCAGGCCCTCGGACAGGATCCGACTCTTGACGCCAAGGACCTCGGCCTCACTGGCGCCGACGGTCATCACGACGAACATCGCGGTGTGATCTCCTCGTCGGTCGGGCGGGCCAAACAAAAAAGCAGAGGTCTTGCCTCTGCTTCGTTCGCCCGGCACGACCTGTGCCCCCGGTCTATCGACCGGAGACGTTCATGCCGGGCATCGAAAGTAGAAGTAACGGCTCATGCGTGCGAGGAGTGTCGCAGCGGACGGCGGTCCGTGTCAACGCCGGGACGCGTGATATCCTGTCGCCCGCCGACGCGTCGGAGAGGTCGCATAGAGGTCTAGTGCAGCGGTTTGCTAAACCGCCATGTGGGGTAACCTGCATCGAGGGTTCGAATCCCTCCCTCTCCGCCAGACCTCTCCCGAGGCTCGTCGGCGATCCAGGCGCCCGTAGCTCAGTGGATAGAGCACCAGCTTGCGGAGCTGGGGGTCGTGAGTTCGAATCTCGCCGGGCGCGCCATTCCTGCCGTTCCAACGGTCCATTCCTGGCTGTCGTTCCGTGCCGTCCGCACGCACCTGACGAAGGTACTGCACGCAGCAACCTTCGGGCTAGTGTGAATCACCCCGTTGACGTAGTGATATCGACCCAGCGAGCCGCCAGACACACGATCGTCCTCAGCTGCCCGGATCTCCCGGGGCAGGACGTTCCCCGGAGCGGATGTCGCTCGAGGGGCAATAGACCAATGGACAACGGGATCTCCTCCGGGCGGCGCAAGCTCCTCGGGCTCGGCGTACTCGGGCTGATGGCCACGAGTCTCGTGACGGGCGCACTCTCACTGGCGCTGTTCACGGACACGGCGGCCGTCGGCGCCAACGCCTTCACGGCCGGAACGATCAGCATCTCGACCAGCCCGACGTCGGCATTCCTGACGCTTGACCCGCTGATGCCCGGCGACACCGTCAATGCGAGCCTCGTCGTCACGAACGACGGCACGGCCGCTCTTCGCTATGCGATGACCAGCGCGAGCACGGACGCGGACAGCAAGGGGCTGCGCGACCAGATGGGCCTGGTGGTCAAGACCTCAGGCACGAACTGCGCGACCTTCGATGGTGTGACCCTCTATGCGGGCACATTGGCCAACGCCGCATTCGGCGATGTCACGCCTGGCGCCGATGCGAACGATCGCGCGCTGGCCGGCGGCCTGGGCGAGACCCTGTGCTTCCGTGCCACGCTGGACATCTCGACCGGCAACGCCTTCCAGGGTGCGACGACCACGACGACCTTCACGTTCACCGGCGAACAGACCGCCAACAACTGATCCGCCGACCACGATTCGAGTCCACAGGGCGGCGACCGTCGGGGTCGCCGCCCTGTAGCCATAGGGAGACCTGCCGATGCGGGTGACCGCCACGACCGTCGCGCGCCGCTGCCTGCTTGGCACGTGGGTCGTGTTGTTCGCGGTCGTCGTCGGGTTCGTGATGTTGAGCCGTCTCGGGCCGCTGGCCGGGATCGAGCCGATCGTCATCCGCAGTGGGTCCATGGCCCCGGAGATGCCGGTCGGCTCGCTCGTGCTCCTGCGGTCGGGTGCATCAGAAACGGTCGAGGCGGGCAACGTGGTCACCCTGCGATTGCGCAACGGCCAACTGCTGACGCACCGGGTGGTGCGGACCGCCCGATTGCCCGACGGCCTGTACATCGAGACCAAAGGCGACGCGAACGACGAACCGGATCCCGTGCTGATGCCAGTTACGTCGGTCGTCGGTATCGCCACGGATGTCGTCCCGAACGCCGGCTACCTGCTGGCGTACCTGTCATTGCCGACCGGGATGGCCAGTGTCTCCTCGTTCCTGGCGGCCCTGCTGCTGACGGCCTGGCTGTTCGAGGAGCCGGGCCGGTCGCGGTCGCGGCCTGCACGGCCACTGCAAACCGGAGCGGCCACGCCCTAGCGACCGGACCGCCGTCGATGGCATGAGCGTTCGGTCGTTCTGGGCCGACACGCAAGTAACGCGCGGCCACCAACTATCCGCCTGCGGCCGCCCTCAGCGGCCACCACGTATCTGTCGGCGGCGGCCGCGGCCACCCTCAGCGGCCTGTCGCCCGCGCATCAGGGGCTGACACGTCCGCGCGCCTGGACCATGTGCGTTAGATGCACGCAAGCGACCACTGGCCCTCACCGGGTGGCGACAGATGTCGCACATGGCGCATCGAATGCTGCATCCGTGACGCGCCGCCAGGCGATGGGATCAATGACGGTCGAACGTGCGCCATCAGATGCGCCATTCGCGACGTGCCTGGCTCTGCGAGGTGACGTTGCGTGCATCTGATGCACCAGTCCCCGGGAGATGCGGCATCAAACGCACATTCGCGAGATGCGGCATCAAACGCACATTCGCGACGTGCGGCACATTCGCGACGTGCGGCAAGGCGTCGTCACCGGATCGACATGACCGGGGCCTAGCATCCACCCCTACCATGCTGTCGATGCCGATCCCCGCCCCGCCCGCCGACCCGGCGATCCCCACGGCGCCGATCCTGGTCGTCGATGACGACGCCAAGATCGTCCGTCTCGTGCGTACGTACCTCGAACGTGACGGCTTCACGGTCGTGACCGCCGCCGATGGCCCGGCCGCGCTCGATGCCATCGAGACCCACCAGCCCGCGCTCGTCGTCCTGGACCTGATGCTCCCCGAACTGGACGGGCGTGCCGTCATCCGCGCCGTGCGCCGCGACGAGGAGGCGGCTCACACGCCGATCCTCGTCCTGTCGGCCCGGAGCTCGACCATCGATCGAATCGCCGGCCTTGAGGACGGCGCCGACGACTACCTGCCCAAGCCGTTCTCCCCGGCCGAGCTCGTCCTGCGCGTCAAGTCGATCCTGCGGCGCACGAGCGCCAACGTGAGCGCGACCACTGCGGCCGCGACACCCGGTGACGCCACCACGACGCCGACGGCGGCCATGGAACCTGTCATCCGTCACGGCGACCTCACGATCGATCCGGCTCGTCACGAGGTCCGCCGCGACGACGGCGCCATCATCGATCTCACGCGCGTGGAGTTCCGCCTGCTGACCACGATCCTCGGAGCGGACGGCCGGGTCCTGTCGCGCGATCAACTCCTCGACGCGGTCTACGGCCACGATGCGGCGGACGTCCTCGACCGCACCATCGATGTCCACATCCGGCGGCTGCGCGACAAGCTCGACGACGATCCGGACGCGCCGCGCTACGTCCAGACCGTCCGTGGCATCGGCTACCGGGCCGCGCGGACATGATCGTCAGGCAGGCGCGGACATGATCGCGCGCGGCATCGCTGCCCGGATCGCCCTCGCGGCCATCCTCAGTGCTGCGGTCGGCCTCGCCATCCTGGCCATCGGCGTAGCGGTCGTCGGCGCCGACATCTTCACGGCGCTGATGGTCGAGGCCGGCGACTCGGCGGATCACGCCCGCGAGATGTATGACTCCTCGGTCACCACCGTGGTCGTCGCTGCGGCGGTCGTTGCCGTCATCGCCAGCATCGGCCTGGCGATCGTCCTCGCCGGGATGCTGGCTCGCCCGCTCAACGAAGTCGGCGCCGCGGCCCGGCGCGTCGCCGCCGGCGACTACGCCGCGCGAGTGCCCCGAGACGGCCCGGAAGAACTCACGAGCCTCGCCGATTCGTTCAACCAGATGGCGGCGTCGCTGGAACGCCAGGAGGCCATGCGCCGCGACTTCATCGCCAATGCCGCGCACGAACTGCGAACGCCGCTCACGAACCTGCAGGGCTATCTCGAGGCGCTGCGTGATGGCGTCATCACGGCCGATCGCGCCACGTACGAATCGCTGCATGAGGAGGCGGATCGACTCGTCCGGCTGTCGCGCTCGCTCGATGCCCTGGCCGAGGGCGACGCCGGCACCAGCCCCGCCACCCTCGCCGACCTGGACCTGGCCACGTCCATCGGCGCCGCCATCGAGCTCGCGTCGCCCGCACTGGAGCGCGCCGGTCTGCGGCTCGCGACCGAACTCCCGGCCCGACTGCCGGCGCGTGCCGACCCCGACCAGCTCGCCCAGGTGCTGGCGAACCTGCTCTCGAACGCGGTGCGCTACACGCCACCGGGCGGCACGGTCACGGTCCGCGCGGAACGGCGACCCGGCGATGTCCTCATCTCCGTGTTGAATACCGGCGAAGGGATCCCGCCCGAGGATCTCGACCGTGTCTTCGAGCGCTTCTATCGCGTCGAGAAGTCGCGCGATCGAGCGCGCGGTGGCGCAGGGATCGGGCTGGCCATCGTCAAGCAGCTGGTCGAGCAGGGCGGCGGTCGCGTCGGCGCCGAGTCGGGCGACGGCACGACGCGGTTCTGGTTCAGCGTGCCGGGCATCTGACGAACGCGAACCCGGGGACGCGGCCACACGTCAGCGCGACGTGAACCTCGCCAGGTCCTCCGCCCACGCCTCGATCGTCGTGGCGGCGAAGTGGGTCGGATCCCACGCTGCATGCAACTCGAATCGAAGGTCGCGGCCACCGGTCTCGATCGCCATCGATCGGAGCCCATAGCGTTCGTCATCGGACACGACGGCCACGCCAAGCGTGCCGGCGGCGAGCGTCTGGACCACCTCGGACACGATCGCCTCGGCGATCATCCGATACTTGAGCCCGGCCTCGTTGACCGCCTGGTCGAACAGCCGGCGGGTGCCATGTTCGGGCGTGAGCATGACCAGCGGCTCGGTCACCAACTCCTCGATCGGGATCCGCCCACGGTCTGCCCAGCGGTGGCCGGGCGGCACCTGCGCCCACACGGAGAACGTGCCGATGGCCCGCGACGCGAGCTCGCCCGGCGGCGGCCCGAGGGCGACGCCCAGGTCCGCGTCACCCGACAGCACCGTCCGGAAGACCGTCAACGAGGCGCCTTCCCGGACAGTCACCTTGAGCGCGTCGGCGCCGAGCGTCGTGAGGAACGGCGCGATGACATCGGTCACGGTCGTGTGGTGCGCCACCACGGTCAGCCCGACCGAGCGCATCGCCAGCGGTTCACGCATGGCGGCGATCGCACCATCGGCCCGGGCGACCAGATCGCGCGCATACGGGAGAAACTGCCGTCCTGCCAGGGACAGGCGCATCCGGCCGCCCCCTCGGACGAACAGCT
>JBKJHI010000109.1:0-32583 GCA_046599085.1 Candidatus Limnocylindrales bacterium | reverse complement strand
CGCCATCGGCAGCCCGCTCGGAACGTACTCGAACTCGGTCACCAGCGGCATCGTGTCAGCCAAGGGTCGGTCCATCACGACCGACGGCAACCAGAACCTCAACAACCTCATCCAGACCGACGCGGCCATCAACCCGGGCAACTCCGGCGGCCCGCTGCTGGACGCCGCCGGCAACGTCGTTGGCATCAACACGGCGATCGCGCGCGACAGCAACGGCATCGGTTTCGCCATCCCGATCGATATCGCCCGACCGATCATGGAGCAGGCCGTCGCCGGCAAGGATCTCGCCCGACCGTACATGGGCGTCCGCTACACCACGGTCAACCGCCAGGTCGCGGAGGCCGAGAACCTGCCCGTCAACGACGGCGCGTGGATCAGCGGTAACGGCAACACCGGCCCGGCCGTCGAGGCGGGAACCCCCGCCGCCGATGCCGGCCTGCAGGATGACGACATCATCACGACCATCAACGACCAGGCGATCGACAAGGACCATCCGCTCGATGCCACGCTCAGCCAGTACGCACCAGGCGACACCATCCAGGTCACGATCCTGCGCGATGGCAAGAGCCTGACCGTGCCGGTCACCCTGGCGGTCCGACCCTCGGGGCTCTAGGCGCGACCGGTCCGTGGCGGGCGCGGCGGCGGATATCGCCCTGCGCTCGCCTGCGAGCCCGCGGCCCGCGCGAGCCCGCGGCCCGCCTTTGCCCGGCTCGTCCGGGGCGTGCAGCCCGTCTCGACGGCCCGCACCTGGCGACATCCGCTTCAGTGATACGCGTCAGATCCTGACGGCGCTAGAGACTGGGCGGCGTCACGATCGCGCACGCCGGGATGACACCATCGGGCATCGGAGTCGGGACGAACAAGGTCACACCCCAGCTCTCGGCTCGTGGGTCAAGAGCGCCGAATCGACTGGCGAACCATGACCGTTCGAGCGTTGACCGCTGGGGCGAGAGGGTCGTTTCGCACGGGGCAGCAAAGCCGCCTTCCCTGGCCGCATCGGCGAGCGCGAGTGACGTTTCGATGTCACCAGCCGGTCGGACCGTCACACCGTCCATCTTGGTATCCCAGAACACGATGACGCACGGAACGTTCGGGTCCGAGAAGAACGCCGCAGGGTCTGCCACCTCATCCAGACGCCACATCGTGCACCGCGCCGAATCGAGTGTCGGTACCGGCTCGGCAGCGCCGCATCCGACCATGGCGAGGGAAACGGCCGCGGCTAGCACGGTCATCCCGGTCCGGCCCATGTCGGCTCTTCGTCTGGAGTGACGCTGATCGGGGGTCACGGAGCGGAGTGTACGCACCGCTAGCCAGGTCCACGGTCCACCGCGGCCGCTCCGCCGCGGCGGTTGTTCCTGGCGCGTTGCTTCGGCCGAGCGGGAACGCGAAAGCGGCTGGCGGGAATCAGCGCCTATGCTTCGTGGATGATCGACACGAGACTCGACGACCAGCTCATCGCAGACCAGATCGACTATTACCGGGCTCGCGCCGACGAGTTCGAAGACGGCCACCACGGCCCGATCCCGGCGCTGGCGGAGCCGCTGGATGCATTCAAGCCCCGTGGGCGTGTGGTCGAGGTCGCCTGCGGGACGGGTATCTGGACGGCCGAGATCCTGCGCCATCCCGTGGAGTCGCTGCTGTGCATCGATGCCGCGCCGGAGATGCTCGCGATCCACGAATCGCAGATCGATGACGTCCGAGTGCGCCGAGAGCGCCACGACCTGTTCCAGTGGGAGCCCGAGGCGATCTTCGACGCAGCGATGTTCGCGTTCTGGTTGTCGCACGTGCCACCATCTCGCTTCGCCGACTTCTGGGACCTCCTCCGACGAGCTGTCGGCCAGGAGGGGCGCGTCTTCTTCATCGATGACGACCATCGCGCCAGCGCAACCGAGGATCTGATCGCAGGAGCCCGCGTGCCCACCGTGCGGCGAACACTCGCCGACGGCAGCGTGCACTCCACCATCAAGAGCTTCTACGAGCCCGCCGACCTCGCGTCACGGCTTGAGGTCCTCGGATGGACCGCTGAGGTGCAGTCCGTTGGTGACCGCTTCCTGTGGGGCCGGGCGCAGCCGCGCCGCTAGTCGGCACGGGCGGCGGGCGTCGCCGGGAACGAGACGTCGAGACCGGCTGCGCGCCCCGCGCGAGCGGATCAGGCGGGCAGCGGGCTCGCCGGCGAGCGCATGGCGACGACCATCGCCGCGCCCGCCACCGCCCCTACGAGCGGCGACGCCAGATCTCGACCGACGCGTGGTCCAGTGGACCGCCGAGCTGGACGTCCGGCTTGCGAACGCGGACCACGACCTCCTCGACCTCGAATGCGGCGAGGACCTCGTGCGAGATCGCCTCGGCGATGGCCTCAAGCAGACGGAACGAGGTGGACTCCACGATCTGGCGGGTGATGTCGTAGACGCGGCCGTAATCGATCGTCTTGTCCAGGTCGTCGTCCAGCCCCGCCGGTTGGAGGTCGAGCCGCAGCTCGACATCGACCTCGAAGCGCTGCGGCGCCTCCAGCTCATGGTCGTAGTAGCCGTGACGCCCCATGAAGCGCATGTTCTGGAGCACGATCCGGTCGCTCAGGTCTGGCCTCCCTGCGGCGTTTCGGCGCGCCAGTGCCCGCGGACGATGGCGTCGGCGACGCGTGCCGCCCGCACATTGGCACGGACATCATGGACCCGCACGATGTCGACGCCGGCGGCGACCCCGAGCGCCGTGGTTGCGAGCGTACCCTCCAGCCGCTCCTCGACGGGCAGGTCCAGGATCCGCCCGAGGGTCGATTTGCGCGACGTCCCGAGCATGATCGGCCGACCCAGGACGCGGAGCGCGGACAGCCCGCGCAGCAGGGTGACGTTGTGGTCGGCCGTCTTGCCGAAGCCGATGCCCGGATCGACGATGATCGATTCGCGTCCCACGCCGGCCGCCGCGGCGCGCTCGATGGCGGCACGCAGATCCTCGATGACCTCGGCCACGACGTCGTCGTAGCGGGCCTCGACCCGGTTGTGCATCAGCACGATGGGCAGCCGATGCCGCGCCGCCACACGGACCATCCCGGCGTCGTCGCGGACCCCCCAGATGTCGTTGAGCAGGTTCGCACCGGCCGTGATGGCCGCCTCGGCCACCTCGGGCTTCGTCGTGTCGATACTGATCGGCAGGTACGGGAAGGTGGCACGGATGGCGCTGATGGCCGGCACGACCCGGGCGATCTCGTCCGCCGGGCTGACCGGCACGTGACCAGGTCGGGTCGATTCGCCGCCGACATCGAGCAGGTCGGCGCCCTCGGATGCCATGGCCCGTGCCTGCTCCACGGTCCGAGCCACGGCCGCATCGACATCCCCGGAGGTGGCGAGGCCGTCGCCGGAGAACGAGTCGGGCGTCACGTTGCAGATGCCCATGACGTGGGTGCGCTCGCCCCATGCGAAGTCGCGCGGGCCGATGCGCATGGTGGGGAGCTCACCGGACGGTCGGTCGCTCATGGGTCGCGCAGGTCCGGATCGTCGACGAAGCGCGCACGTGCGGCACCGACGAGGTAGAGGGAGCCGGCCACGACGACCGGTCCGCGACGTGCCGACGACGACGAACCGACATGCCCGTCGGGTGCCCGATCCAGCGCCCGATCGAGGGCCGCGTCCACGCCATCGACGGCCTCGACGCCACCGACCACGAAGCCGGCACGCGAGCGCCATCGATCGGCCAGGTCCGCTGCCGCCAGTGCCCGTGGCGCGTCGACCGCCGTCGCGATGACGTGCGCGCCACGCAGGGCCGTCGAGTCCGCCACGGCGTCGATCACGCCATCGATGTCCTTGTCCGCCATGGACGCCGTGACGAGCGTCAGCGGTCCAGGCGCGAGGTGTGGCCGCAGGTCATCGAGGGCCACCGCGAGGGCGCCGGCACCGGCCGGGTTGTGGGCGCCGTCGAGGAGGACGTCGCGCCCGCCGACATCGAGCAGCTCGAGGCGACCCGGCCAGTGGACCGACGCGTACCCGCGGCGACGGTCCGCATCTGACACACGAGCGATGCCCGCGACCTCGAGCGCGTCCAGCAGCGCATCGGCGACGGCGGCGTTGGCGGCCTGGTGGCGGCCGCGCAGTCCGATCCGGGTCGCGCCCAGGCGCGGCAGGTCCACCTCGATGCCATCGCGATCCCAGCCGAGGAGCGGTGCCGGCGCGACCACGGTCAGGGGCACCGCCAGGCGCCGCGCGCGACGCGAGACGATGGCCAGTGCCTCGCCGGTCGCCCCCGTGACGGCGATATCGCCGCGTTCGATGATCGCGGCCTTCTCGCGGGCGATGGCCGCCACGGTCGGACCGAGGCGATCCATGTGATCGAGGTCCACGTTCGTCACGACCGCGACGCCGCCGTCCCATGCGTGCGTCGCGTCGAGCCGCCCGCCGAGCCCGACCTCGACCAGGGCCACGTCCAGCGACGACTCGGCGAAGTGGCGGAAGACGACGGCGGTCAGCAGTTCGAACTCCGTCGGGTCGCCGTGTCGTGCCGCGACCTCGTCGGCCGCGGGGAGCACAGCCGCCACGTGTCGCGCCAGGTCATCCGCGCCGATCGGACGCCCGTCGACCATGATCCGCTCGCGGTACGTCACGAGATGGGGCTTGGGAGTTTCACCGACGCGCAGGCCCGCGGCGCGCAACGCACTCCCGGCGAGCGCCAGCACGGATCCCTTGCCGTTCGTGCCGGCGACGAGCGCGCCGCGGAGGCCCAGCTGGGGGTCGCCCAGCGCTCGCAGCAGTGCTCGGGTGCGAGCGAGGCCCAGACGGATCCCGAAGCGCCCTCGATCGGTCAGGGCGGCGAGCGCCCCGTCATAGGTCAGCACGGGCGGCGGGTCCACGACGGTCACTCGCGGGTCAGCTCGTCCTCGTAAAAGACGCACTGGTTGAACCGGGGTGTCAGGCACACGTCGTTGACATAGCCCTGGTCCATATGGACGCCACCGCGCAGCTGGCAGCGGGACACGTTGGCGTCCTGGCGGATGAGCGCCTTGAGCAGGTGCGGCGCCTGGATGGGGATCGCGCCGCGCGCGCCGCTCATGTAGAAGTGGGGGCAGACGTTGCGTCGCAGGTTGGGCAGGCCGAACCCGGCACGAGGACCGGCGGGCATCGTGGTAGCCACCATCCCCGCTCGCGCCGCGAGCGGGGATGGCGCGACCCGCGCGATCGGCCCGAGACCGAAGGCCGGCCGACCCGAGCCCGCCGGTGCCATCCGGCTGCCCGCGGCGTGCGCCGCTGCGGTCGAGCCGGTGGCGTGGGCTCGCGACCCGTCGGTGAATGGACGGCGTACGGTGCCATCCCTCCGCAGATCCCGTTGATCCCTCGGCTGCACGCGGACCCTCCCCTTGCGGGCGCACTCCCACAAGGTCGCGCGCTGGACCGCGCCAGAGTACAACGCACGACCACCATCTGGTACGCACCGCCCGTGCCGGGCGGCCATGCGACAATCGACCCCGATGACTGATCGACGCGGATCGCGTCCCAACCATGTCCGGCCACGCCCTCCGTCCGGCAGCCGGCCCGCCGCCGTCAAGGTGCGACCACGTGCACCGTCGCCCGGGCGACTGGCCGTCCGCTCGCCAGTCCGGCGCAGCCGCGGCATCCCGCTCATCGGTCAGCTGACCCTGGCGGCGGTCATCCTGGTCATCGCGGCGGGTGTCCTGTATATCGGCGTGGGCGGCCTGTCCACGGTCGCGGGCGCCCTGGGTGCGACCGTGACGGGCTTCGTCGACGACATCACGGCGACGGCATCCCCCGCGCCATCCGTCGTGGACATCAGCGATGCACCGCTCATCGAATCGCCCGATGAGCCGTATACCGCGGAATCCATGGCCGACCTCATCGTCACCGTGCCAGCCGCCCTCGTGGGCGACTCGACCCATCGGATCCGGATCTATCTGGCGCTCAAGGACCAGGCGCCGTCCGCGATCGACGAGGTGCCGATGCCAGCCCTCCAGCGGACGGTCATCCCGGTCGAGCTCACCAAGGGCATCAACGACTTCTCGGTCACGATCATCGGGCCGGCCGGGGAATCCGAGTCGTCCCCGATCGTGCGCTACGTCCTCGACCTGGTGAAGCCTCCGATCACGGTCGCGACGCCCAAGGACGGCGCCGTGGTCAACGGCAAGGCCGTGACGCTCAAGGGCAAGACCCAGGGCCGCTCGACGGTCATCGCGCGGAATTCCAAGAACGGCTCGTCGATCACGGGGACCGCCGGCGGCGACGGCCTGTTCGAGCTCAGCCTCGCGCTCGCCACCGGCGAGAACCTCATCACCATCCAGTCCACGGATCCAGCCGGAAATGTCAACGAGCTCGAGATGACCTTGCGTCGCGGCTCCGGCAAGCTCGCCATCCGATTGTCCGCATCGGATTACTCGATCCCGCGCAGCGCGCTTCCCGAGGGGCTGCGCCTGACGGCGACCGTCACCGACCCGGACGGTCGCGCGCTCAAGGGCGCCACGGTGCTGTTCACCCTGAGCATCCCGGGGATCGCGACGATCAGCGGGGAGGCGACGACCGATGGGAACGGACGTGCGGTCCTGGAGACGACCGTCCCGCGCGGCGCCGATGCCGGCGGTGGCAATGCTGCGGCCAGGGTCACCACGTCCGAGTTCGGGACGGCCAGCGATGTCACGGTGGTGACCATCACCAAGTGAGGGTCGTGCGCGCACGACCCGTGACAGGCGGCCCGGCGGCAGCTACCATCCGGCCATGACGATGTGGCGGTGCCCACACTGTGGCACCCCCCAGGCCGAGACGGCTCGGTGCTGGGTCTGTCGTCGCTCCTCCACCGCCTGCGGGACATGCCGACATTTCCGACGGTCGGTCGCCGGTGGACTTGGGTACTGCGGCCTGGACCGTCGCCGCGAACCGCTCGACGGCGACGAGATCCGGTCGTGCTGGCAGGCAGCCGGCTCGGCGTCGCAGCCATCGATCCCTGGTGCCGCGGAGGCGTTCCCGCTCGGCTTCGTCGATGTGGACCCGACGGTGGCACCCGGGACGGTCCCCAGTGAACCGCGCTGGAGCCTGTGGGGCGACCTCGACGGCTGAGCCTCAGGGGGTTGGCGTGGGCTCCGGCGTCGGGGTCGGCGTCGGCGGTGCCGTCGGAGGAGGTGGCGGGGTCGGGGTCCGGGTCGGCGTGGGGGTTGGGGTCGGGGTGGGCTCAGGCGTCGGGCTGGGCGTGGGCTCGGGCGTCGGGCTGGGCGTGGGCTCGGGGCCGTCGGAGACCACGTAATCGATCGCGGTGCCCTTGGCCACGACCACGCCCGGGGCGTGACTCTGTGAGGCGATGGAGCCGATCGACACGACCTCGTCGAACGCCGTCGTGCGTTGCCCGAGGGTGAGGCCCGCCTCCGAGATCAGCTGGAGCGCCTGCGATTCGGTCTTGTTGCGCAGATCCGGGACCGGCACGGTCTCGACCCCGGCGGCGACCACGACGGCGACCTTCGCCCCGGAGGCCACGATGGCGCCCTCGGCCGGGTCCTGGCGCAGGATGGTCCCGACCGGCTGGTCGGACGTCTCGGTCGTCGGGACGAGGGTGATGCCGAGTCCATCTGCCTCGGTCGTGGCGACCTCGAGGGTCTGCCCGACGAAGTTCGGGACCGTCACCTGGGTGGACGGCGCCGGCGTGCCGGAGCCGCCGAGCAACTGGACGACCAGGAACGCGACGGCGGCCAGGAGCAGCAGGGCGAGCGCGCCGGCGATCCACACGGCCGGACTCGGGCCGTCCCGCTCATCGTCGAGGTCGGCACGCGACCGCGCTGCAGCGCGCCGGGAGCCGCTGGACCGCGCGGGACGCTGGGCGTCGTCGTCGTCGTCGTCGTAGGAGGCATACGCGTCGGCCGGATAGGACACCACGGTCGGGTTGGCCCGGGCGACGCCGGACGCGATGCTTGGCCCCGGGAGTGCGGACCCGGCAAGCGCGGCGCCCGCAACGGCGGCGCCAGCGGCGGCACCGGGCGACACGACGGATCCGCTCGATCGCACGCTCCGCGCGGGCTCCAGCGCGTCGGCCATCGCGCCGGCCGACGGGAAGCGGTCTCCCGGCGCAGAAGCGAGCGCCGTTCGGACGATCGCCACGATCTCCGCCGGGATCGATGGCCGCACCTTGACCGGGTCCGGCACAGGGCCCGTCAGCCTCGCCAGGGCGACGGATGCGGCCGAATCGCCGACCCATGGCCGCTCCCCGGTCAGCAGCTCGTACAGGACGATGCCCAGCGAGAAGATGTCCGAGGCCTCGGTCGCGGTCTCACCGCGGGCCTGCTCAGGGCTGAAGTAATGGACGCTGCCAAGGGTCGTGCCGGGCAACGTGACGTGCGCCTCGGCGATGGCCCGCGCGATCCCGAAGTCGACGACCTTGATGCGCCCGTCGCGTCCGATCAGCACGTTGCCAGGCTTGACGTCGCGATGGACCAGCCCGCGATCGTGAGCCGCCTGCAGGGCCCGGGCGACCGATGCACCGATGCGCGCGACCTGGCCCGGTGGCAGGGATCCGTTGCGGCGGAGGATCGTCGCGAGGTCCTCCCCGTCGACGTACTCCATGACGATGAACGGTCCCGACGGGTCTTCGCCGTAGTCGTACACGGTGACGACGTTGGGATGACTGAGCGATGCCGCGCTCTGCGCTTCCAGCCGGAAACGCGAGGAGAAGTCGGGGTCCTTGAGGTACTCGGGGCGAAGCAGCTTGACGGCGACCTCACGACCGAGCTGCGTATCGGTCGCGCGATAGATGGTCGCCATCCCGCCCTGCCCGAGCAGCTCCAGGAGCGCGTACCGGTCGCCGAGGATCGTGCCAAGTTCGGCCAAGCGAACTACCCCTCTGGTGCCATGTCCGGGCGCCGTTCCCCCGCCGGCGCGTGCCGGGCAGAATCGTCATGCCGGGCGGCATCGTACCGCATGGGTCCGGTCGCAGCCCCTCCGCGCGACGCCGTCGAGCCAGTCAGAGCGTCAGCCCGGCCAGGTAGGCACGGAACTCCGGACCGAGGTCGGGCCGCTGGAGGGCGAGCTCGACGGAGGCCTTGAGCCAGCCCATCGTCGTGCCCGCGTCGTAGCGGATCCCCTCGAACTCGTAGCCGTAGACGGCCTGCTCCTCCATCAACGCCGCGATCGCGTCGGTCAGCTGGATCTCGCCGCCGGCGCCGCGCTGGGTCTGCTCGAGCTTGTCGAAGATCTTGGGGGTCAGGACGTAGCGTCCGATGATCGCCAGGTTCGATGGCGCATCCTCGGGAGCGGGCTTCTCGACGAGTCGTGTGACCTTGTGCAGGCGACCGTGGTCGAGCGGGTCATCGGTGGGTTCGGCCGCGATGACGCCATATCGGCTGGTGTCCTCGCGAGGGACCTCCATGACCGCCACCACCGAGCTGTGGGTCTGGTGATAGGCGTGGATGAGCTGGCCGATGACGGGTCGTTCGTTGATGCACACGTCGTCCGGCAGGATGACGGCGAACGGCTCATGCCCGATGAGATCCTTGGCCATGAGGACCGCATGCCCCAGGCCGAGCTGTTCCTTCTGACGCACGTAGGCCACCTGGGCGAGGTCGCTGATGTGGCGGACCTGCCGCAGCATCTCGATGTCGCCCTTTTCCTCGAGCAGATGCTCGAGTTCGTAGGACAGGTCGAAGTGATCCTCGATCGCCCGTTTCTGGCTGGACGTGACGATGATGACCTGCTCGATCCCGGCAGCGACGGCCTCTTCGACCGCGTACTGGATGATCGGCTTGTCGACCAGCGGCAGCATCTCCTTGGGCTGCGCCTTGGTCGCCGGAAGGAAGCGGGTCCCCCAGCCAGCGGCCGGGAAGACGGCTTTTCGAACGCGCATCGAACCTCAGGGAATCATGGTCGTGGGATGACGACGGGAAGCGTCAGGGGTTGCGCTCAGTCTAGCACCGGGGGCCGTGACCACCCGATGCGCAGGCCTCGACGAAGCGCTCGATCGCCGCCGTGAAGGTGACCGGCTGGTCCAGGTTCGACAGGTGTGAGGCCCTCGCCAGGCGCACCCGCCGCGCATCCGCGGCGGCCGCCGCGAAGGCCGGTGCGCCCCATCGAAAGAACGGGTCCCAGGCGCCGTTGAGGATGAGGGTCGGCCCCGGATAGTCGGCGAGACGCGGGATGAACCGCTCACCGCGCAGGGCGCGCAGGGCTTCGGCGCCGCCGGCCGGCCAGAAGCCGCCCTCGATCATCGGCATCGCGACCTCCGCTGGATATCGCCAGCGGAAATAGCGCGCATTCACCTTCGTCTGGATCGCGCCGGGGATGCGGTCCAGCAGGAGTTCCAGGGCCCGGATCGGGATGGCCAGGATGCCGGTCGGTTCCGCACTCGCGCCGGCCAGGACGAGACCACCGACCAGTCCGGGACGCCGAGCGGCCACGTCCATCGCCACGTACCCGCCGAGCGACAGCCCGATCAGGATGGCGGGCTGGCCGCTCGCTGCCAGTTCGGCGGCGAGCACGTTTTCAACGACCTCGGCGGCGCGCTGGAGGGTGAACGGTTCGGCGGCGCGCTCCCCATGGCCGGGCAGGTCCGGCGTCAGGACCCGGTACCGATCCTCGAGCAGGGCTCGCTGGGGCGCCCATGCCGCACCGGCCAGGCGCGTGCCATGCAGAAAGACGAGGCTGGGCAGCGCCGCGTCCCGGGTGGTGGCACGATCACGGGTGGCCCGATCGCTCACATGCCACCCCTGGACGCGACGATCGCGGCGTCGGGCGGGCGCGCGCGGGCGGTGCGCTGCAGGATGACGGCGGCGACCAGGATCGCCCCGCCCCCGACGATCTGGATCGGGCGCAGAGCCTCCCCGAGCAGCCACGCGGCAAGCCCGACGCCGACGACCGGCTCGAACAGCATCAGCGTCCCGGCACGCACGCCGCCGATCGCGCGCACGCCTGACAGGAACCCGACCGACGGGATGGCCGCCGCGAAGATCCCGGTGAACAGGAGCAGTGGCAGGATCGCCGGCGAGGTGACGGGGAAGGCAAGGGACGCGGCGGCGCCGACCACGATCGCCAGGATCGAACCGCCGATGACCGTCACCAGCAGCGCAAGCGCAAGCGCCTGCTCGACCGGCACCTGGCGATAGCCATCGCGGCTGATGAGCACGTAGACGGTCTGACTCGCGGCCGCGCCGAGCGCGAGGCCGAAACCGAGGGCATCGAACCGGACGGCATCCGGCCCATCGAGCTGCGCGGCGACGACCAGCACCATCCCGCCGATCGCCAGCACCAGGGCGAGAGCCCGCGGTAGATCGAGCCGCTCCCGCCCGAGGACGGCACCGATGATCGCCACCAGCGCGGGGTAGGTGTAGAAGCCGAGCAGGGCGAGGGCGACGGTGATCCGGTCGAAGGCAAAGAACATGCCGACGTTCAGGGTGAATCCCATCAACGACGCCAGCAACAGGGTCGCGCCGACGCGCCGCTGCAGGCGCCACGGGCGGATGACCGGGATCCGTCGGGTCCGGGCCCGCCAGCCGATCAGCAGGCCCAGCCCGAGCAACCCGATCGCGGCCCGCCACACGACGAACGCCGCGGGCGCCAGGCCCGCCTCATACGAGAACCGCGACAGGGGGCCGAGCATGCCGAACATCGCGGCCGAGACGAGCACGATGAGCACCCCGATGGTTGCCGGCGGCGCTCCCACGGCGTCGTCCGATGGCGAGTTCGAGGTCGGGAGCGCGGCCTGATCAGGCGCGGAGTGGCTCATGTGATCGCATGGTAGGGCGGCGGTTCAGGCGACGCCGGCTCCCTCGGAAGGACTCGGCGTGGGCTCGGTCGCGTTGGCGACCTGAGCCGCTGGCGCACGTTCTCGCCGAAGACCGGACAGGCGGATCGAGGTGAACGGCACGCGAATCTCGCGGAAGACCTCGATCGAGACGAGGAAGCCCGCGAACAGGAAGACGACGCCGAGGAACTTGCCAAGCTGGAACAGCTCCGTCGATCCAAGGCGATTCATCGAATCGGTGACCGTCGGGATGAACGCGCCGATCGCGATGAGGATGGTCGCGGGGACTCGGCTGTGGATCGTCCCGGTCGCGATGCCACGGATGGTGCCAGGCAGTGACGCCACGAAGTTGACGGAGATCGCCACGGGCGCGATGAGCAGGTTGAACAGGAACTGGTCGCCGGGCTGGTCGGCATCCAGGCTGTACGGCAGGACCCGCTTCTTGGGCATGAACACGTAGGTGGAGAACACCGCCCCGAGGAGCAGGCTCAGCGCACCGGTCACGTTGAGGAACGGCGTGAGCAGACGGATCGTGCCGGGGAACAGGTCGCCGACCGGCATCCCCGTCACGGTGTTCAGGGCATAGCCGGGCGGGGCCAGCGTCACGGTCGCCATGAGGATCGCCGACAGGACGGTCGCACCGATGACAGCAGAGGCCGCCAGAGCAGGCCAGCGCTCGTTCTGGAAGTACGTCTCCACGGCCACGGCGAGCGCCAGGATCAGCGCTGCGATGAGGTAGATGATCGGCGCCGTCCCGGCATCCGGGTAGTCGTACCGGCGCTGAGTGAGCAACGTGATGATGCCGGCGAACAGCAACGACACCGCGAATGTGTAGCCGAAGCGCGTGCGACCGAGCAGGAATGCGGTCCCGAGCCCGAGCCAGCCGGCGGTCCATGTCGCCCCGGTCAGGTACCACGCCTTGTACAGGGTCTCGTTCCAGCCGAGGATGCCGGCCAGCGCCTCAGCGCCGGACGCGATCCCGAAGAACAACATCCCGAGTCCCCAGATCAGCTGGAATCCGTGTCGGCGCTCCCGCCATTGATCGAACAGGGCGGCGCTGAAGAGCAGCGCGAGCACGGACGTGATCGCGGGCAGGACGATCGGCAGGGTCATGGCCCGTCCACGCCGACCTGGTGCGCCGCGATGAACCGCAGCAGGAGGCGATCGAGCAGCGCCGACGCATCGCCGTACAGGACGGCAAGGCGCGTCGGGTCGAGCGATCGACGTCGGCCGAGGCCGGCGATCTCCGCGAGGAACGGGCCGCGAGCACCGACGAAGCGGGCGACTGCCTCGGTCAGGCTGCCAGCCGAATCGGCCAGCCGTCGAGCCTGCTCATCGACGATGTCGATCGCGGCGGCCTCGAGCGCGACGCGTCGGTCGTGGTCGCCGGGGTCCATGTCGAGAAACGCCACGAGCGCCTCGATCAGGCGCTGACCGTCGCGTCGATAGGCCAGGCGCTCGTCGTCATCGAGGGGGGCGCCGGGTCGCGGGCCGGCGCTGGCGTAGTGCGCCCGGTACGCGCGCTGCAGGCGCGCCGGGGTGGCGCCAAGAGATGCCAGGGGCGCCGGCCGGCCGACCGCGCGTCGCTCGCGCGCGAGGCGATCAAGCACGGCGTGATCGAAGCGACGGTGTCCGCCGGGTGTCGTCCATGCATCGACGCGACCCTCATCGGCCCAACGTCGCAGCGTGTCCGGGTCGACGCCGACGAGGCGCGCGGCCGGCCCGAGCGACAACCATCGGCCGGTGGGCCGGGCAGGCGGCGTGGCGACGTCAGACACGGAGGTGGGTGACCTCGGCGGCACGGGAAGGCGCCGACGGTCGCGCCGCTGCGGGGGGACACAGCGGCGCGACCCGTCGACATGGGAACCTGGGTAAATCTGGGTATCAGATGTTCGCCCCGGCGAGCGGATGGTAGGCCCATCCGTGCGAGGGTGTCAACGACACCGGGACGCGGGTCGGGCGTGCTGCGCGAGCACTGCAGCGGGCCCCGGCGCGGTCCAGCCCCGGCGGCTCAGGCGGGGACGAACTCGTGATCGTCGCGGTGGACGCCGTCGCACAGGCCGAAGGATCCTGCGGCCGGGCGGTCCGTCGCCTCGCCGGTCGGCAGCGGCACCGGGCGCATGATCTCGCGCACCGTGCCTCGACGGCAGAACAGGTAGCCCTTGGTGGCCATCCAGCGACGTACGCACACGGCGTCACCGTGGAACTGGAATGGGCCCGGGTTGATGGCCGGACTCGAGGCCCAGGAGACCGGCTTCTCGGCGGCGACGATGTCGAGCAGGTTCACCCGCCAGGGCGTGCCGTCGATGACCTCGCGGCAGCCGTCGCAGCGGCGCGCGACGTTGTCACTGATGATCGTGCGGATGTGGACGCCCATGATCTCCATCGCGGGCGATGGTAGCAGGGCTGGACCGTCCCTTCCCCGACGCGACGTGTCCCCGACCGAAGGGTCCCGGACCGGAGCGTGGTACCCCCAAGGGGATTCGAACCCCTGATCTCCACCTTGAAAGGGTGGCGTCCTAGGCCTCTAGACGATGGGGGCGCCGGACCCGGCCGAGTCTACCAGAGGGGTTCGGAAGGTCCCCGCCAGCAACGGAAGACCCCAGCGCTCCCACCACGAGCGAAGTCATCACAGGTTCCTCGTGGACCCTCGCCCAGGATGCACGGAACGTCGTGTGGGAACACGTCCACGAGGGGTTCATCGCGGAATCGCTCCCAGGAGGAGCGGACCCGCGGGTGGAGGCGAAGCGGCGCCGGGGTCCGGTGTCAGCCCGCCAACTGGAACAGGATGATTGCGCCAGCGAACGCACCGGCGGTGGCCATCGCCGCCGCGCCGCCAACGAGACCGAGCAGGACCGCGCGTGCCCCCCGACCGACCATCCCCGCCCGCCAGGCCGCCTGGAGGGAGTACAGGGCCAGCGCCAGGAACGAGATCCCGAGCACGACGGCTCCGGAGGCGAGCAACGGGATCTGCGATGCATCGCGGACGGTCACCACGTAGGCGAGGTAGGCGGCCGATCCGATCAGCGCGATCGCGAGGAAGACAAGACCCGGGGAGAACCGGCGTCCGTTCATGGGAGAACCTCCTGACCAGTCGCACCGATGGAGCGATGGAAGACAGCGACGTTATAGGTGACCCTCGGCCGCGTCATGGCGACATGCAGCGCTCGGCCGCCCTCACCGAATGCGTCGGTGAGGAACGGACCCGCGGCCTCGATCGAGGGGAAGGTCATGAAGCAGTGGATGACGCGGATCTTGAATCCATGGCCGAGGAATGGTCCATCGCGACGGGACCGTGCCCGTGGCTCCGGCGGTTCACCCAGCATGGTGGCCACATCGTCACGACCGTAGTCCTGGAGCACGAGCAGTCGGCCTCCCGGCCGCAGGATCCGCGCGGCGTGCTCAAGCTCCCCCGCCGACGGCTCCATGAAGGCGGACCACGCGGCGATCATCGCGTCGGCCGACGCCGCCGGAGCCGCGAATGCGTCGGGACCGCTCGACTCGACGAGCGTGACGCGCGCACCCAGATCAGCGAGCTGCGACGCACGGATCCCGTCGGGCCCATCGACGAAGACGACGTCGCGTCCCCCGATCGGACCAAGCGCCTCCAGTGCCCGCGGGATCTTGCCCTCGACGTCGAGGACACGTGCGAGCTGCTCGGCTTGCTGTGCGCCAAGGTCGAACGGTAGATCAGCCACGTGCCGGCGAGTATAGGGGCGACGTTCGTGACGGGCGGTGCCGCACGCACGCGACCGGATGCCGCGAAGGCCTACTCGCCGCGCACCCGCAGCACCGAACCGCGCCGAGGCGGGATCGACACGACCGCGCGCCCATCGCGGACGAGCACCGGGTCGGCCGGCAGCCCCGCTCCCCACCCGGCCAGTTCGAGCCGGTCGAGCGAGCCGCGCGCCACGCCATCGATCGCCAGTTCGAGATCGACGGCGTCCGTGCCGGGATTGACGGCCACGACCAGCCGATCGGCACCGAGCGCGCGCTCGATGGCCATCGCCGGGCCGACGGACCCCACCGCGCGCGTCGACCCGTGGCACATCGAGGGCTCGGCGGCGCGGATCGCGAGGACGCTGCGCACGAATGTCCGCAGGTCCGTATCCCAGTGCGACTCGTCCCACGGGAAGCTTCCGCGGTTGGCCGGGTCGTTCCCGCCGGCGAGACCCACCTCGTCGCCGTAGTAGATGCACGGGGCACCAGGCAGCGCGGCCTGGATCAGCGTCGCCATCCGCAGCGCATCCCGGTCGCCGCCAAGCACGGTCAGGGCCCGCGGCGCATCGTGCGACGACAGGAGGTTGAGCTGGACGGCGACGACATCGGGGTCGTACACGGACAGCAGCTCGACCAGTCGTCGGGCGAACCCCGCTCCGTCGAGCGGGACGATCGAATCCGCATACTCGTGATGACCGGCCACGACGGCGCGGTCCAGGCTCGGGCCCGCGACGTACCCAAGGATCGCCTCTGCCAGCGGGTAGTCCATCAGCGCATCGAAGCGATCGCCGCGCAGCCATTCGGGCGCGACGTCCCAGATCTCGCCGACGAGGTACGCGTCGGACCGGATGGCGCGGCAGCGCTGCCGGAATGCCTGCCAGAACGCCTCGTCGCGGATCTCCGCCGGCACGTCCAGCCGCCAGCCATCGATCCCGAAGCGGAGCCAGTGCTCGGCGACCTCGAGCAGGAACTCACGGACGGGCGGATGGTCCGTGTTGAGCTTGGGCAGGGCCGCCAGCCCCCACCACGCCTGGTAGCCGAGCGCCTGCACGCTCGTGTCCGCGCCAGGAGCCGGGTACGGCTGCGCGAAGCGCCGGCCGGCACGCAGCTCGTCATCGAGGTGGAACCAGTCGCGGTAGGGCGAGGCGCCGCCGGTCTCCAGGATGTGATGGAACGGCCAGAAGCCGCGGCCGGTGTGGTTGAACACGCCATCGAGCACCACCCGCATCCCCCGCTCGTGGGCGCGGTCGAGGAGCTCCCGCAGCGCTCTGTTGCCGCCCAGCAGGGGGTCCACCTGAAAGTAGTCGTACGTGTGATATCGATGGTTCGAGGCGGACTGGAAGACCGGCGTCAGGTACAGCGCCGTGATCCCGAGGTCGGCGAGGTACGGCAGGCGCTCGGCGATGCCGAGCAGGTCACCGCCCTTGAACCCGTGCGTCGTGGGGTCGCTGTCCCAGGGCTCGAGGGACCCCGGCTTGGGCACGCGCTCGCTGGACGCGAATCGATCCGGAAAGATCTGGTAGAAGACCGCGTCCCGGACCCAGGCCGGGGTGTCGACGCTCACGCGTGGTCTCCGACGAAACCGATGCGATACTCCATCCCATGACCTCCCGTCGCTGGCTGACGGTCCTCACGGCCGCCTCGATCCTCGTGTCGGCCTGTGCCTCGACGCCCGCCCCGACACCCCCGGGGAGCGCCTCCCACGGGCCCACGACCGTGCCGCCGACCGCGAGCCCGTCCCCCGACGGCCCCCCGGCCTGCCTTGATCGCCCGGCTCCGACGCCAGCGGGCTCGGCCTGGTGGCACGACCGGGTGTTCTACGAACTGTTCGTGCGTAGTTTCGCCGACTCGAACGGCGACGGCATCGGCGATCTGCGCGGCGTCATCAGCCGACTCGACGAGTTGAACGACGGCGATCCCTCGACGACCGACGACCTCGGCATCACCGCCCTGTGGCTGATGCCCGTCGCCGCGTCGCCGTCCTACCACGGCTACGACGTCACGGACTACCGGACCGTCGAATCCGACTACGGCACGAACAAGGACTTCAAGGCGCTCGTCGCCGCGGCACGCGCTCGCGGCATCGAGATCGTCGTGGACCTGGTCATGAATCACACCTCGATCGAGCACCCGTGGTTCACCGCCTCCGCCGCGGGCGACCCGACCTACGCCGACTTCTATCACTGGTCCGACACACGCCCCGCCGTGAGCGGTCCCGGTGGCCGCCCGGTCTGGCACGCCCTTGGTGACCGCTACTACTACGGCTACTTCTGGGACGGCATGCCCGATCTGAACGTCGCGAACCCGGCGGTCACCGCCGAGCTCGATGCGATCGCGCGCTTCTGGGTCGATGAGATGGGCGCCGCGGGTTTCCGGCTCGATGCGGCGCGCCACCTGATCGAGGACGGCAGCCAGCTCGAGAACACCCCGGAGACGTTCGCCTGGCTGGAGGGCTTCCGGACCCGACTGCAGGCCGCCGACCCCGAGGCCCTCGTCCTCGGCGAGGTCTGGGACGCGACCTCGGTCGCCTCGCGCTACGTTCGCGACGGCGCGCTGGACCTCACCTTCGACTTCGGCCTGGCGGCGCAGATGCTGTCCGCGGTCCGGTTCGGTGATCCGGGTTCGCTGGCCATCGTCCAGGCCGAGGTGAGCGCCGCCTATCCGGCCGATGGCTACGCGGCCTTCCTGACCAACCACGACCAGGACCGCTCGTTCGATGTCCTGGGTCGCGATCCGGCTGCGGCCAAACAGGCCGCGACCCTGCTGCTCACGAATCCCGGCATCCCGTTCATCTACTACGGCGAAGAGATCGGCCTGCGCGGGCGCAAGCCGGACGAGCGGATCCGCACGCCGATGCCGTGGACGGCCGACGGTCCGGGCCATGGCTTCACCAGCGGTTCGCCGTGGGAGGCCTTCGCCGAAGGCGTCGAGACGGCGAATATCGAGACGCAGACCTCGGACGCGACGTCCATCCTGTCGTGGTACCGCGAGCTGATCGCCGTGCGCGTCGCCAACGCGCCTCTCAATGGCGGACGGATCGTGCCGCTGGAGACGACCGCGTCCGGGGTCTACGCCGTTCTCCGCGTTGACGCATCGACGAACACGACGGTCGTCGTCGTCTCCAATCTGACCGGGACCGCGATCGCGGACGTGCGGGTCTCGCTCGCGGACGGTCCCCTGTGCGGGACGCCCGCCGCCGGGGTCCTGCTGGCGACCGATCCGGACACCAGGGTCCAGGCACCGACCGTCACGGCCGGAGGCGGGATGGAGCCGTGGTCGATCGGTCCGCTCCCCGCCCACGGCGACCTCATCGTCTCGCTGACGCCCTAGCAGCGCGGGGCGCGCGGACAGCGAGGGCGGCGTCGGCAGCGAGGGCGGCGTCGTCGCCGTCCAGGCCCACGTGGCCTGGCTCAGCCCTTGACGCCGCCGATGGCCAGGCCACCGATGATGTACTTCTGCAGGAGCAGATACACGACCGCGACCGGCAGGGCGAACATGATGGCGAAGGCGCTGAACTCGGACCATGGTGTCGTCGTCGCGAACTGGCCGACCATGCCGTTGAGCGCCACCGCCAGCGTGAACTGCGAGGCGTCCGACAGGAAGATGATCGAGAAGTAGTACTCGGTCCAGCCGGCGATGAAGCCGAGGAACGCTGTCACTGCGAGCGCCGGGACCGCCAGCGGCAGGATGATCCGCAGGAACGTCTGGTTGCGCGTCGCCCCGTCGACCGACGCCGCTTCCTCGAGTTCGTGCGGGATGGTGTCGAGGTAGCCCTTCAGATTCCAGATCGCGAATGGCAGCGTGCCCGAGACGGTCGCGACCATCACGCCCGCGATCGTGCGGCCCAGGATGAAATCCCCGATCCGGATCTGGGTGAGCAGGACGAACAGCGGGGCGATCGTCGCAACGGCCGGGAGCATCAGGACTCCGAGGATGGCGATCATCAGCACCTCGCGGCCGCGGAAATTCAGTCGCGCGAAAGCGTAGGCCGCGGACACCCCGATGCCCACCGAGGCGAGGGCCGTTCCCGACGCGATGATGAAGCTGTTGCGGGCCAGCTCCAGGAACGACACCGGGTTGCTCGTCGGTTGGGCCAGCACGTTGGCGTAGGCGTCGAGCGAGATGCCGGGCGGGATGAGATTCAGGCCGTCCGGGCGCGTCAGCCCGCGCGGGTCGACAGAGAGGCTGAGGACCCACAGCAGCGGGAAGACGACGGTGAAGGCGATCCCCAGGCACAGGACCTGGAGCAGGATCTGTCGACCGAGCGGGATCTTCTTGCCCGCCGCGGTCGACGTCCCGCGCCGGAGGCGAAGGCCGCGGCGGAGGCCGGACTGGGCGGGGATCGCGGTCATCGGACGACCCCCTGGCGGTCAGGCGTCATAGCGCGCCGTCGCCTTCGCCATCTTGTTGGTGACGATCGTGATCGCCAACAGGATGAAGAACATGATGATCGCGAACGCCGCACCGACGCCGTAGAGCCGCTGTTCGTTGACCAGCCGGAACGCCTGGGTGACGAGCAGTTCCGTACGACCGAACGGTTGACCGGCGGTCATGAAGTACGACAGGTAGAAGAGGTTGAAGGTGATCACGAAGCCGTAGATCGCGTAGGGCAGCATCGCTGGTCGCAGGAACGGGATCGTCACGGTCCGGAATCGCTGCCACGCGGATGCGCCGTCCATCTCGGCCGCCTCGTACAGCTCGCTCGGGATGCTCTGGAGAGCGCCCGTGGCCACCACCGAGTTGAGCGGCCAGCCGAGCCAGGTGTTGGCGGCCAGCAGGGCGAAGTAGGCGAGCGGCAACGGGATGAACGGGATCGGGTCGATCGGATCGCGCAGCCACTGGATCTGGAAGACCTCGGTCGGGATCGCGAATGCCCCGCCGATCACGGCCAGGATCTGGTTGATCGCGCCGTACTCGGCGTCGAACATGTTCCGCCAGACCGTCGCGACGATGATCGGCGGGATGACCACGGGCAGGATGTAGATCGCCCGCCACAGGCGCTTGAAGCGCACCCCGGGCGAGTTCAGGATGACCGCCACGACGACGCCGATCGTCACGTGGATGACGACGTTCGAGATGGCCCACCAGAGGTTGAAGAAGATCAACCGCAGGAACTCGAAGTTCGGGATGGCCAGCTTGCTGGTGAGGATCTGGACGTAGTTGTCGACGCCGACGAATGGCGGCGCCTCAGCGCCGGGGCGCAGGTTGCGCAGCCCAAAGTCGGTGAACGACATGTACGTCTGGTACAGCAGCGGGTAGAACGTGATCAGGCCCATCACGGTGAACGCGGGGACCAGGTAGATGATCGCCGTCCGCGTCTCTGGGCGGAGCCGGGAACGTCGGCGTGGGGACGGCAGCTGGGCTGCTGCGGCCGCGGTCATCGGGGGATCGCCTCCTCGGAGCCTGTTCGGGGACGCTGGATCGGACCGTGCTGTGCGCTCGCGCTGGGTCGGAAGTCGGATGATGCGCCAGCGAGGCCCTGAAGGGAACCCCGCTGGCGCATCGCTGGGTACGGGGTCAGAGGCCGTTGGCCTCGTTCATCGCGGCGCACGCGTCCGCGACGGCCGTGGTGGCGTCCGTGCCGGACTCCAGGACGAGCTGCAGCGCGTTGCCGAAGTTGCCCCAGAAGTTGTCCAGCTGCTTGACCTGCGGGCGCGGGAAGCCGGTGGCGACCGCGTCAGCGAAGCCCTGCGTGATGGGATCGGCGATGGTGATCGACGTGTTCGCCGGGATATGCCCGGCCACGTCCACGAAGATCTGCTGCGACTCGACGGTGGTCATCGCCAGGGCGAAGTCGACCGCGAGCTGCAGATCGGCGGTGGAGGGGTTGATGTACCAGCCGTCGACGCCGGTCAGCGGCTGCGACGGACCTGAGGGACCGGCCGGCATCGGCGCGACGCCGAGGGTCGGGACCGCTTCCTTGTAGCCACCGGTCGCCCACGGACCGTCGACGATGAGGTCGATGTCGCCCGCCTTGAACGCGTTGGCCATGTCGTCGTAGTTCGGGTAGAACTTGACGCCGGCAGTCTGGAGCTCGGCGAGGTACGCGAGCGACTCGGCCACACCACCCTGATCGGCGATGCACTTGCCGGTGTCGTCCATGAGCTTGCCACCGAAGGCGGCCCACCAGCCGAAGTTGTGATACGCGTTGGTGCCGCCCAGGAAGCCGGCCTTGATCGAGCCGTCCTTGGCACCGGCCAGGAGCTCGTCCGTCGTCGCCGGCGGGGTCGCGATCTTGGCAGTGTCGTAGAACATGGCCACGGCCTTGAGGGACTCGGGGACCATGAAGAGCTTGCCATCGACCTTGGAGCCGCTGACGGCGACGTCGCCGATGCCGTCGAGCTTGCCCGCGAGGGCGGCGTCGAGGTCGGCGATCACGCCCTCACGCGCCTGGAAGCCCAGGCTGTCGTTCGGGGCGATGAACAGGTCGGGCCCGGCGCCGGTCGCCGCGTCCGCGTTGTACTTGTTGAACAGGTCCGCGAAGGGGACTTCGAGGACGGTGACGACGAGATCCGGGTTCGCGGCCTCGACCGCGTCCAGGATCTGGTTGAGGGCGGTCAGCTCAGTGCCCGCGCCGGACGAGTAGCTGTGCCACAGGGTGATGTCCCCGGCAAGACCCGCGGGGGCCTCGCTCGGAGCGTCGCTCGGGGCCGAGCTCGGCGCGTCGCTCGCACCGGAGCTCGGGGCCGTGGTCGCGCCACCGCCGGAGCAGGCGGCAGCAAAGATCGCTACCCCCGCCACGATGGCAGCCAGTCGAAGATGCTTGTTCATGGTGATCTGGTCGTCTCCTCTCTTGATCCGGACCGCCGAGTCGCGGTCCGGTTCGACATGCCGCGCGACAGGTGTGCCGCTCGGCCTTGGCCGGTGACCCGGCCTGTGATCGTCGCGATGGGCGACGCGCGTCGATGTGCTCTGATCAGCGAGCCGCATCGATGTCGGTCACTCGCCGTGGATCGATCTCAGTCTCGGTCGCCGGCCACCTCCTTCCGGTGACTCGGCACCGGGCCGGCGGACGCGCGCACGATGAGGTGCGTCTCGAGCCGGCGATGCTCTGGCTTGGCCAGGTCCCGTCGTTGGACGACGGACAGCAACAGGCGGACCGCCTCTTCGCCCTTGCGACGCACCGGCTGGTGCACCGTCGTGAGCGGGGGATCCACGTGGGGGGCGAGGTCGATGTCGTCGAACCCGACGACGCTGACGTCGCCCGGGACCTGCAGTCCCATGTCCCGTAGCGCGCGCATCGCGCCGATGGCCATCGCATCCGACATCGACAGGATGGCGGTGGGACGCAGGCCGTCCTCCCAGGCCCGATTCGTGATGGCGATGCCGCCGTCGATGCTGGCCGGACCGACGAGGACCCGTTCGTCGGGGATCTCCACGCCGATGCGGGCGAACGCCTCGCGGTAGCCGCGAACGCGGCGGGCCGTGACGCCGTCCGGATCCGCACCGCCCGGCGCTGGAGGTTCGACCGCAAGGACGAGGACGTCGCGATGACCCAGGCCGATGATGTAGTCGCCGGCCGCCCGCGCGCCACCGACGTCGTCGACTTCGATCGAACCGTGCTCCGGCAGCGCGCTCGAGTCGACGAGCACGATCGGAACGCCCGCGCGGCGGATCTCCTCGACCTCCGGGTGCGTGTCGGAGAGACCGATGGCGACGACGCCATCGACGGTGGCTCGACTCATGGCACGAGCCAGGCTGCCGTGCAGCGGCGAGATGAAGTGCAGGCCATACCCGTACTCCTCTGCCGCCAGGGCGACGCCCTCGCTGAAGGCGCCGAAGAACGGGTTGCTGAAGATGACGCTGAGGGCCTGCGGGGTGAGCACGCCGATGGTCATCGTCTGGCGCTGCGTGAGCATCCGGGCGACGGGATGCGGCGTATAGCCGAGCTGGTGGGCGACCTCGCGGATGCGCGCGGCCGTACCCGGCGCCAGGCGATCCGGGGCGTTGAACGCGAACGAGACGGCGGTCTTGCTGACGCCAGCCTCGCGGGCGACGTCGCCGATGCGCGGTCGCGGGATCCGTTGGTCCACTCGACTCCACTCATGGCGCGCCCGGGCGTCGGCTCCTCCGCCGACGGGCGGACGGGATGCCTGGGCCTCCGCCGGAGGAGGACGGGCGGAGTCTGGCATCCGATGCAAACCGGTTTAGCAAACCGGTTTAGTGGAATCTATCAGGTGGCGGTCCAGTGTCAAGACCCCTTCATGTGGGTGGCGCCTGCACAGGGGTCGCGGGCGCTCCCGTCAGAAGCGGCAAGGGGCTCATCGCGGCGGCGCTCCCGTCAGAGGCGAGCCGCACCGGGTTTCGCTCCCCTGAGAGGCGAGCGGCGCCGGGCCTCGCTCCCCTCAGGAGCGAGAATCGAACAGAACCCTCGTGAAGGTGGGCCCAAGGTGCCAAGGATGCAGGCTGGTTACCCCCTCACGAGGAGTTCATCGCGAATCCGCTCCCCACAGGAGCGGCCGGGTGAGGCCACGGGCCCGTGGGCGCCGGGAGTGGGCGCCGGGAGTGGGGGCGGGACGAGGTCTGGAGACCGCGGGGCGCAGATCCCGACCGGGCGAGCAGGCTTTTGCACCCGCAGCGACGCCTCGCGCAATCCGCAGCTACGTGCCGAGTGCTTGACTGTATCCATGTCGATCAGGATCAGTTTCGGCCAAGCGTGCCGCACCAGCCGGCATAGCCTGGACATCACGCAGCAACAGCTCGGTGACGCCGTCGGCCTGTCGCGCGGCTACATCGCGCGGATCGAGTGCGGGACGGCCAATCCGACAATGCATCAGGTCGAGCAGATCTCGGAGGCCCTCGGTCTCCAGCTCTCGCTGCTGGCGGCACCACGCGTCGTCCTGCATGAGCGCCAGCCGCACGACCTCGTTCACGCGCGCTGCTCGAGCTACGTCGAGCGGCGATTCGAACGTGCGGCCTGGCGCGTCGTGCGCGAAGTGGACGCGGCGCGGGACGGGGTTCACGCATGGATTGACCTGCTCGCGTTCGATCCCAGGACTGGAACGCTGTTGATCATCGAGGTCAAGACCCGGCTCGATGACCTGGGAGGCCTTGAGCGCCAGCTTGGCTGGTATGAGCGTCACGCCCGCCGCGTCGGGGATAGCCTTGGATGGCGGCCGCGGATCGTCGGCACGTGGGTGCTTGCGTTGGGGAGCGCCGAGGTCGAGGCCTCGCTCGTTGCGAATCGACGCACGATCGAGCGGATGCTGCCCGGCCGGGCTGCCCACATGTCTGCGGTGGCGCGCGGCGATGTGGCGCCGGTTCGGCGCGCGATCGCCCTCATCGATCCGACCAGCCGGCGACGAGATTGGCTGATGCGCAGCCGACTCGAAGGCCGTCGCGGGCCGGCACCGTTCACAGGCTACGCCGATGCGGCGCAGCGCCTCCGCACGCGGGAGGCCTGACGGCGAACGTCCATCACGGGGAGTTCCCCGCCTCCTCTGCGCCTTCTGCGCCTCCTGTACCTTCTGCGCCTCTTGTGCCTTCCAGGCCACTGGAAGCGCTCCCACCAGGAGCCGGATCGCAACAGATCCCTCGTGAAGCTATGACCAGGTTGTCGATTCCTGCACGCTGGGGATACCTCCACGAGGGGTTCATCGCGGATTCGCTCCCCACAGGAGCGGCGGGAGCGCGCGAGGGCACGTGCCCGGGCGCGCGAGGCCACGTGCCCGGGCGAACGAGGGCACGTGCCCGGCCGGGTGAGGCCACGGGCCCGGGCGGACGGGGGCCGCACCCGCCAGGCACGGTAGGATTCGCGGCGATGTTCCAAGGCCTGCGCGCGATGCCCAGCGGCATCCGCATCTTCCTTGTCTACGCCCTGCTGATCCTCGGGGGTATCGGCCTGAGCCTGCGATTCGTGGTGGACCAGGCCATCTCGGCCCCGATCTCGCCGCTCGGGATCATCGTCATGGTCCTCCTGGCGTACACGATCTTCACCATCACGCTCGTGCTCCAGCGCAAGGAGGCCGCGCGGGGCCTCGCCCTGGGCCTCGCGAGCCTGACGATCCCCGGCGCGCTGCTGTTGGCCATCAGCCCGGTCCACCCCGCCACTCCCCTGTTTGCGGCTGCCCTCGGCATCCTGCTGTTCCGCGGCTTGCTTCGTCCGGAGATCCGCACGTACCTCAACGAGCCGTGACCGGCGTCGAGGGGCGGCGTCGAAGGGCGGTGACCGGCCGCGAGGCGGCGTCGCGAGGCTCGTGACCCCAGTCAGAGGCCTGTGATCAACGCCCTCGCGAGCGCGGAATCGGCCGGGGACGGTACCCTCACCCCGCGCGGCCCCCGTCGCCGCTGCGTCCGAGGCCGGACCAGCGACCCCACCGACCGCACCGAGGCGACAACGTGAGCAAGGAATCCCGACAGCGCGCGCGTGAGAACGCGCAACGAGCAACCACGAGGTCGGGCGCATCGCGGCCGCCGACCAGCCAGGCCGGCCAGACCGATCAGCTCGCCCCCGGTGAGCCCGGCGCAACCAGTGCGCCCGCGGCCGCCGCTGCCTCCGCGCGCCCGAGCACGAGCCCGTCCGGTTCCGCGAGGGCCGGGCGTCGCGAGCGCGCTCGGTCGGGCCACAAGCCGTCGATCGTCGAGCGCTACCGCAGCCTGCTCGTTGGAGCCGCGATCGTGGCGGTCGTCGCGATCGTCGGCGTGGGACTCTTCTCGGCCGCCACCACCCCGACCTACGCCTGCTCGAACGAGTGGGTCCCTGACCCGACGAGCACCCCCGGCGCCAACGCGTCGCCACAGCCCGGGTACCCGCAGCCCGACATGGGCAATCAGCACGTCTCCGTCGGCACGACTGTGACGTTCACGTACTGCCCGCCCGCGTCGGGCCGGCACTACAACACCACCGGCGCCGGCCCCCTCGCCGCTCGGCTGTACGGTCCCAGCGATACCGCAGGCCCGACCGGGTGGGTCCATAACCTCGAGCACGGAGGGATCGTGATCCTGTACCGCGGCGACGGCGAGGGCGCGACGGAGGCCGGCCAGGCCGCACTCCGCACCTTGTTCGACGATTACCCGCCGAGCCCGGTGTGCGGCCTCCAGCCGGGGACGAACGGCCCAGTCATCGCCCGCTTCGACGAGATGGCCACGCCGTTCGCCGCCCTCGTGTGGGGTCGGGTGCTGCCACTCGACACGCTGGATACGGCCGCGATCCTCGAGTTCGACGCGACATATGGCGAGCGGACCAACCCGGAGCAGTTCTGCCAGCCGACCCCGGCGCCAACGGCCAGCCCGTCGGCGTCGGCGAGTGCCAGCGTTGCCCCGTCGGCCAGTGCGAACGCCGCCCCATCGGCATCCGACGCGCCCAGCCCCAGCACGGCCCCCAGCACCTCCCCAAGCCCGAGCTGAGCGGCGCCCGATGCGGCTCCTCCAGTACGTCGATCCCACGCAGGGGCCGACCGTCGGTCTCGTCCAGGATGAGCGCGTCATCCCGCTGCCGGCCTACTCGATCGTGTCGGAGCTGATCCAGGAAGGCGGCCTCGAGCATCTGCGGCCCATCGCCGCGGTCCTCCACGGCGCCGCCGGGATGGCACGTCGCGATCTCGAGCCACTGCCCGCGCTCGAACCCGGCAAGATCATCTGCGTCGGGCTGAATTACGCCGAGCACGTCGCGGAGGGCGGCCGCTCCGGTCCCGATCGACCCCTCCTGTTCGCGAAGTTCCCCAATTGCCTGGTCGGGGATGGCCAGCCCGTCGTGCGGCCGGAGGGCACGATCGCCCTCGACCTCGAGGTGGAGCTCGGCGTCGTGATCGCCCGGGAGGCGCGCCGCGTGAGCGAAGCCGAGGCGATGGGCCACGTGGCCGGGTATGTCGTCGTCAACGACATCAGCGCCCGGGAATGGCAGGGCACACCCCAGGCGCTGAGCGAGGGGCAGAAGGGCGACGGCCAGTGGCTGCGCGCCAAGGGCTCCGACACGTTCCTGCCGATGGGCTCCGACCTGGTGACCGCTGACGAGATCGACCCGCGTGATGGGCTCCGCCTGCGCAGCTGGCGGATCACGCCGGACGGCACCGAGCACCTGATGCAGGACGGCTCCACTCGGGACATGATCTGGGATGTCCCGGCCCTGATCGCGTTCATCAGCCGAGCCATCACACTGGACCCCGGCGACGTCATCGCGACCGGGACACCCTCGGGCGTCGGTGTCTTCCGCGACCCGCCGGTCTTCCTGGTGCCGGGCGATCGGGTGCGCTGCGAGATCGAGGGGATCGGCAGCGTCACGAACCCGATCGTGGACTGGCCCGACGACCCGCGCACGACGGGCGACAGCCCGAGCGCGTAGGCTCGACCCATGCGCGCGCTGGTCAAGACGACGGCGGGACCCGGACTCGAGCTCCGCGACGTCCCGATGCCGGCCGTCGGCATCAACGATGTCCTCATCCGCGTCCATCGGACCGGCATCTGCGGCACGGACCTGCATATCGAGTCGTGGGACCCGTGGGCGGCCCGGACCGTCACCCCGCCGCTGGTCGTGGGGCATGAATTCGCCGGGGTGGTCGAGGAGGTCGGCAGCAACGTCACCGACTTCCACGCCGGCGATCTCGTCAGTGGCGAGGGTCACGTCGTGTGCGGCCGATGCCGCCACTGCCTGGCCGGTCGACGCAACCTGTGCCCCAACACCATCGGCCTCGGCGTCGGCCGCGACGGCGCGTTTGCGGAGTACGTCGTCCTGCCGATGACCAACGTCTGGCACCACTGGCCCGGCATCGATCCCGAGGTCGCGGCGATCTTCGATCCGTTCGGCAATGCCGTCCATACCGCGCTGGCCTTCCCGACGCTCGGTGAGGACGTGCTCATCAGCGGCGCCGGCCCGATCGGCCTGATGGCAACCGCGGTCGCCCGGTTCACCGGGGCGCGCAACGTCGTGGTCAGCGAGCCGAACGCGTACCGTCGCGACCTCGCCAGCCGGATGGGCGCCACGCTCACCATCGATCCTCGCCAGCGGACGCTGCGCAGCGTCTTCGACGAGCTCTACATGGTCGAGGGCTTCGATGTCGCGATGGAGATGTCGGGCACCGCCCAGGCCCTGCGCGATGCGCTGGGTGCGATGGCCCACGGCGGCGGCGTCGCCATCCTGGGCCTGCCCACGGCCGACATCAGCCTCGACGTCAACGAGATCGTCATGAAGATGCTGACGCTGCGAGGGATCTACGGCCGCGAGATGTACGAGACCTGGTACAAGATGACGGTCATGGTCCAGTCCGGACTGGACGTCAAGGCGGCGATCACCCACCGCTTCGACTACCGCGAGTACGAGGCGGCCTTCGCCGCGGCGCGCAGCGGGGATAGCGGGAAAGTCATCATGGACTGGACCACATGACGCAGGGACGACGGGCGGGGCGGTGTCCCACGATGGCAGGACCGCCATGACCACCCCCGATCAGCGACCCGCGAACCGGCCCGACCCCCTGGCCTTCCTGGCCGACGATGTCGCCGCGCTGCGCGAGCGCCACCTGTATCGCGCTCTGCGCGTGATGAGCAGCGCCCAGGGGCCCATCGTGTCGGTGGACGATCGCCGTCTCATCAGCCTTTCCTCGAACGACTATCTCGGCCTGACCCACCACCCCCGCCTGCGCGAGGCGGCGCTCGCGGCCGTCCGCGAGTTCGGCGTCGGTTCCGGGGCGGTCCGCACCATCGCCGGCACGATGTCCATGCACGAGGCGCTCGAGGCGGAGCTCGCCGCGTTCAAGGGCACGGACGCCGTCCTGACCTTCCAGAGCGGGTTCACGGCCAATACCGGCGTCATCCCGACGATCACCGGGGAGACCGACCTGATCGTCAGCGACGCGCTGAACCACGCGTCCATCATCGACGGCATGCGCCTGAGCAAGGCGCCCCGGAAGGTCTATCCCCACGCCGATGTCGACGCGCTGCGGGCCGTCCTCGACGAAGCGGTCGAGCACGGTCGCGAGGGCACCGGCGAGCCGTACCGACTGATCCTCGTCGTCACTGATGGCGTGTTCAGCATGGACGGAGACATCGCGCCACTCCCCGGGATCGTCGATGCGGCAGAGGCTGCCGGCGCGGCCGTCTTCGTCGACGACGCGCATGCCAGTGGCGTGCTGGGTCGCGACGGCCGCGGATCGGTCGATCACTTCGGCCTGCACGGTCGCGTCGCCATCCAGGTCGGCACGCTGAGCAAGGCGGTCGGCGTGGTGGGCGGCTACGTGGCGGGCTCCACGGCGCTGCGCGAGATCCTGACGCAGCGGGCGCGCCCGTTCCTCTTCTCGACGTCGCAGCCACCGGCCGTCGTCGCAGCGTGCCGGGAGGCGATCCGCGTCATGCAGGACGAGCCGGACCTCCACGAGCGCCTGTGGGCGAACACGCGGCGCTTCAAGGCCGGACTCACCAGGCTCGGTTTCGACACGGGCCGGTCCGAGACGCCGATCACCCCGGTGATGATGGGCGACCCCGAGACGGCCATGCGCTTCAGCGATCGACTGCTCGGGGAGGGTGTCTTCGCTCAGCCCGTCGTCTTCCCGACGGTCGCCATCGACCTTGCCCGGATCCGCACGATCGTCACGGCCGCGCACGCGGACCAGCAGATCGACCGGGCGCTCGCCGCGTTCGACACGGTCGGTCGCGAGCTCGGGCTGATCTCCGGATGAGCGGGGGATGATCGCCGGATGACCGCGCAGCCGGGGGGCGGACGATGACATCGAGGGACCAGCAGGCTCGACACCTGCCGCTCGACGCCCACGTTCACACGGAGCTGTCGCATGACAGCGCGGTGGCGATCGACGCCTATGCCCGGCGCGCGATCGAGCTCGGCATCGCCGAGCTGGCCATCACCGACCACGTCGACTTCGCGCCGCACGCCCCAGGCTTTGGCGCGACGACGTTCCAGCAGCGGGAGCGCTACGTTCGCGAGGCGGCCGAACGCTGGGCCGACCACGGACTGGCCATCCGCTTCGGTGCCGAGATCACCTGGGACAGCGCCTGGGCCGAGACGATCCGCGACCACCTCGCGGCGAGTGCCTACGACTTCGTCATCGGGTCAGTGCACGTGTATCGCGACTCCCCGTTCGCGCCGGACAACATCGGCGACTGGGTGGCCGGCCGAAGCGTGGCCGAGATCGTGGCCCCGTATTTCGCGGAGGTCGCGGCCGGGGCGCGGACCGGCCTGTTCGACGTCATAGGCCACATCGATTTCGTGAAGCGGTTCCTCGTCCCGCACGTGACCGCCGCCGACCTCGCCGATGCGCCGGAGCTGTACGAACCGATCATCGATGCACTCATCGAGAGCGGCACGGGCCTGGAGGTCAACACGAGCGGGCTCCGCTCGCCGGCCGAGGAAAGCTTCCCGTCGCCGGCCATCGTGACCAGATTCCACGAGCGCGGCGGCCGCGCGTTGACCGTCGGTTCCGACGCCCACCACATCGATCACCTCGCGTGGGCCTTCGACGAGGCCTACGGGTGGGCCGCCGCAGCGGGCTTCACTGAGCTGACATTTCGGCGCGGCGGCACGGACCGCGTGCCGATCGACCTGCCGACGCCACCTAACGTCCGGGCCGGTGCGTCGTTATGACCCTTGACGACGCCGCCATCGAGCGGCTGGTGGATGACGCTCGCGCTGGGGACGCATGGGCGTTCGGACTCCTGTTCGATCACTACCACCTGCCGATCTATCGCTACATCGCCAGCCGCGTCCAACGCCCGGCGGACGCGGAGGACCTGACGCAGCTCGTCTTCGTCAAGGCCCTGGAAGCCCTGCCGCGCTACGAGTCGCGGGGCATCCCGTTCGGGGGCTGGCTCTTCAGGCTGGCCAGGAACAGCGTCATCGATCATGTCCGGACCCGCCACGACCACGCGGACCTGGACGCTGCCGCCGGCCATGCCGTGCCGGATGCCGGTCCCGATGAGGTGACCGTCGCCCGTCTGGAGCTGGACGAGGTAGCCGACGCGCTCGCGTCGCTGACCGATGAACAGCGTGATGCCATCGAGTTGCGCTTCTTCGCCGGCCTGTCGGCTCGCGAGGCAGCGGAGGTGATGGGCAAGCAGGAGGGAACGGTCCGCGGGCTCCAGTTCCGGGCGATCGCCGCATTGCGGCGTCGGCTCAGGATCGACGATGAGACTCCGGTCGATCGAGCGGATCGACCCGTCCGTCGCCGGGAAGCACGCTGATGGATGACGAGATGCTCGAACTGACAGTCGGCAACGTGATGCTGCGGCGACGCCTCGATGCGTACGCCGATGCCCGCCTGTCCCCGTCGCCGTCCGCGACCGTCCACATGCGCGCGAGGGTGATGGCTGGCGCTCACCGACAGGCGGCGCTGACCTCCGCCGGCGCTGGACTGACCGTGCTCGTCCCGCAGCTGCGCGTCGCACGCCGTGCCGTCGTCCGGCATCCGGCCATGCGGGCCGCCGGCGTGCTGCTGGCCGTCGCCCTTGGACTCTCGCTCGCTGTCGGTTCTGCACTGGCTGCCGATGCGGGTGGCGCGCTCTATCCGGCCCGCCTCGGCCTGGAGACGCTGCTCCTGCCGAGCGATCCGGCCGAACGGGCTGTCGCCGAACTGGCTCGCCTGGACCAGCGGCTGCAGGAAGCCCAGGCCGCCACTGCGCGGGGCGACATGGCCGGGGTCGAAGCCGCGATGCAGGCATACGCGGCGATCGTCGACGCATCCACGAGGGCAGCGATCGGGGCCGGCGACGCGGTCGCGAGCGCAGCGCTGGAGGCCGGCGTCGCCCGCAACGTCGAGGTGTTGCGAGCGCTCATGGAACGAGCCCCGGACGCCGCCCTCGACGGCCTGACGCGGGCGATCGAGCACAGCGACGCCGCAATCGAAGACATCCACGGGTCGGGTAACGGGAACGGCGATGGCAACGGGAACAGCAAGGGGGAGCCGGGCGGACCCGGTGCGTCAGCCAGGCCGACGGCAGGCCCGGCCGCCGAGCCGACCCGAACACCCAAGCCGCCCAAGGCCGCCACACCGGAGCCCACGCCTCGGCCGGAGCGGACACCCCGTTCCGGCCAGACGCCGCCCGGTCAGGCTCCCGGCGCCCCCTGCGAACCCGGCGGCGATCCACCTGGCGGCGACTGAGTCTCGCGAACCCGGGTACCCTGCGACGCGTGCACGACGCGTCCGAACCGGGATCATCGCTGCGTCTCGACGTGATCGGGGCCGGGCCCGCCTACACGGACCACATCGGCGCAGCCGG
>JBKJHI010000022.1:0-17426 GCA_046599085.1 Candidatus Limnocylindrales bacterium | reverse complement strand
GTGGAGTTGTTCCAGAAGCGACCCGAGGCCTGATCCGCGGATCGCACCGCCACACGAGGAGGACTCGATGCGCGCACCGATCACCACGCTGGCCGCAGGACTGGGGCATCCGGAAGGGCCCGATGTCCTGCCGGATGGCCGAATCGTCATGGTCGAGACGTACACGAGCAAGATCGTCGCGTGGTCCGAGGAGCGCGGCCTGCACGACTATGCCGACTGTGGCGGCGGGCCCAATGCCTGCATGCTCGGCTCGGACGGTGCGGTCTACATCACGCAGAACGGCGGGACCGTCGGCGCCTGGAGGGCCCAGGTCATGGGGCGGCCGTCGATCCAGAAGGCCTGGCCGGACGGACGGGTCGAGGAGGTCGCCGCCGAGGTAGCCGGGATCCCGCTGCAGGCCCCCAACGACCTGTCGTTCGGCCCGGACGGTCGCCTGTACTTCACGGACCCCGCCGATTATCTGCCGAATGACCGCAAGCCCGGTCGCGTCTTCGCCCTGTCGCCCGACGGCACGGGCGAGCTGCTCGCCGAGCTGCCGAACGCGTACTGCAACGGCATCACGGTCGAGGCCGACGGGTCGGTCGTGTGGGTCGAGTCGTACGACCGCGGGATCTACCGCAAGCGCGACGGCGGTCCGGTCGAACAGATCGCGCAGCTCCCCGATGGCCACATCCCGGACGGGCTCAAGGTCGCGGCGAATGGCGACCTGTGGGTCACGGCGTTCATGGCCGGCGGCGTCGATATCCTCGCCCCGGACGGCACGATCAAGGACTTCCTGGAGACCGGCGGGGTTCCGCTCAACTGCGTCTTCCACGGCGGATCGCTATACATCACGGACTTCGGCGACATCACCGAGGTGACGGCCGAAGCGCCGATGGACGGCCGTCTCTGGAAGGTCGATGTGGGGGTCGAGGGGATGCCCCTCTTCCGCGGGGCGATCGCCGGCCGCGGGTAGACCCGGCGGACCGCGCGAGCCGTCGCTCGCCGGGCCTCGCCACGCCGCTACGTCGAGCGCAGCCAGTCGGGCCGCTCGTGCATGCCCGATACGGACCATCCACCATCGACCACGATGGTCTGACCGGTGATGTACTGCGCATCGTCAGAGGCGAGGAACAGCACCGTCCCGGCGATGTCCTCGGGCGTTGCCAGACGGCCCATCGGGATCTCGCGGAGCATCCCGTCAAGGGCGATCGATCCGTCATCGATGCCCTGCTGGACGATGGCCGTCCGGGTCATGCCGGGCGCGACTGCGTTGACCCGGATGCCGAGCTCCGCCACCTCCACCGCCATCACGCGGGTGAGGCTCATCAACGCCGCCTTGGCGGCTGAATATGGCCCCCGCCCGGGCAGGGCGATCAGTCCCGCGACCGACGCCATCGCGACGATGCTGCCGCCGCCCCGCCGCCGCATCGAGCGAATGGCCAACGAGCTGCAGTGGAACGCCCCGATGAGATGGGTATCGATGACCGCCTCGAATGTGGCCGGGTCGAACGTCTCGATCAAGCCGACCCGCTGGATGCCGGCGTTGTTGACCAGGATGTCGAGTCCGCCCTCCTCGCCCTCGATGGAGGCGAACAGCGAGTCGACCGATGCGCGATCGGTGATGTCCATCCGGACGTAGCGGACCCCGTCGAGCGGCGCCTCAGGGTCGCCGAGGTCCGCAACCACGCCGCGAGCCCCGTCCGCGACCGCCCGGCGGACGATGGCCTCGCCGATCCCACGGGCGCCCCCGGTCACCAGGATCACGCGTCCGTCGAACCGTCCAGCCACGCCGACCTCCATCACGGTAGCGTCTCGGTTGCCGGCGCATGTAGCATTGCAACCGTTTCCGGTGAGGATACCGGCCGGCCGCCCGCGAGGGAAGTGCCGGCCTGAGGACGGTTGGAGGACAGCATGGGCGCGACAGGGAAACGGGCGGTCGTCACCGGGGCGGCCAGCGGGATCGGTCAGGCTGTCGCGATGCGCCTGCTCCGCGAGGGCGCGTCGGTCATCGCGGCCGACATCAACGAGGCGGGTCTGGCCCCGGTCGTGGCCGCGGGAGCGACCCCGTTCGTGGGCAACCTGGCCGCCGACGCCGACCGCGAGCGACTCGTGGCGGCCGGTGCCGGGGTCGACTACCTGGTCAACGCGGCTGGCATCATCCGGCTCAAGCCCATCCTCGAGTTCACGGTCGCCGACATCCGCGAGATCTACGCGATCAACGTCGAGGCGACCTGGGACCTCGTGTCGCGGATCGGCCGAACCATGCCGTCCGGCGGCGCGATCGTGAACCTGTCGTCCTCGTCGGCCAAGCTCGCCACGACGACCGAGGCCGCCGTCTATGCGTCATCGAAGACCGCTGTGCTGTCGATCACGCGCTCGTTCGCCTACGCGTTCGCCGGGAGCGGCGTACGGGTCAACGCCATCTGCCCTGGCATCATCGATACTCCGATGCAGGACAAGGTCCTCGCCGATGTCGCGGCCAAGCGCGGCACGACGGTGGAGGAACTGGCCACGACACGCAACAAGACCGTGCCGCTCGGCCGTTCCGCATCCGCCGACGAGTGTGCCGGGACCATCTGGTTCCTGCTCTCCGACGAAGCGGGATACATGACCGGCCAGGCGATCAACTACACCGGTGGCCTGGTGATGTGGTAGCTCGGCGGAGCGCTCATCCACCGGAGCGCAATCCTTTCCAGTAACGTTGACATCCGCGTGTACTGGAAACGATACTGACCCGGCCCGAGGAGGGAACGGGCGCGGGCTTGCACGAGCCATCCCACACCGAGGAGGAAACCATGCGCATCAGATCACGAGGAGCCCTCGCGCTCCTGACTGCGGCGACGCTGGCATTCACGGCCTGCAGCACCGCCGCCGAGTCGACGGCGCCGACACAGGCACCCGCATCGACCGCCCCGACGGACGGCGCGTCCGCCGCCCCGGACGGCCTGCCGTACACCGGCACGCTCAAGGACGGATCGACGTTCACTCTCAATCCGCGGGTCGCTGACAAGCTGGCCAAGGGCGAGCCGATCAATTACGTCTTCTCGTATGGCTCCACGGCCATCCCGCTGTTCTCCCCGCAGTACGCCGCGGGCTACGAGCGGACCCTGCCGGAAGCCCAGAAGATCCTGCCGATGAACGGCAATGCCATCGCGCCGGCGTCCGCGGTCCAGGACGTCAACGAGCAGATCGCCCAGTTCGACGCGCTGTTCAACGCCGACCAGATCGACTGCCTGTCGATCCAGTCGACCGGCACGGATGCGTTCACCAAGATCGTCAACGACATCATGGCCACCGGCATCCCGGTCTTCACCGTGGGCGTCGAGTCGAACGGCAATGAGTTCTCGAACTTCACCCAGATCTCGAACAAGGAAGGCCACCAGGCCGCCACGATCATCGTCGACTACATGAAGGCCAACAGCCTGGACTTCAAGGTCTTCGCCGTCTCCGGCGGCGATCCGACCCAGAACTGGGCGCAGGGCCGGATGCAGGGCTTCATCGACGGCATCATGGAAGCCATCCCGGACGCGACGTTCGTGAACGACGCCAGCACGGCGCTCGTCACCACCTACGATCCCGCCTCGACCTATGACGCCTACAAGGCGTTCATCCAGGGCAACCCCGAGGTCCAGGTCATCGAGAACGTCGACATCGGCGCCGAGCATGCCGCCCGAGCCATCGCCGACTCCGGCAACACCGGCAAGATGTTCGCCTTCGGGTGGAACGTCAGCATCGGTCAGCTCGATGCGATCGAGGCCGGGACGCAGATCGTCGCCCTCGATCAGGCGTGGGGCGATCAGGCCGGCTTCGGTGCCCTCGCCTGCGCCGAGCTCCTGAAGAACGGGAAGGTCCTGCCCAACAGCAACGTCCTCAAGCCGGTCACGACCGAGAACGTCGTGCAGGCCCGCAAGGACTTCATGGCCATCGCCGGCGGCTGATCCGCAGCACCGCCTGATGCCCGGACCGGTCGGCCTCTTGGTCGATCGGTCCGGCTCGTTTCCGGGCGGCACCAGCAAGGAGCGACCCAGGGCATGACCGACAACACGACGGGAACACCGCAGGAAGCGCCCGCGGCAGCGGGTGAGGCATGGTCCAGACGGGCGCTCGCGGCCGGTCTGCGTATCGGCGGGCTCCTCATCGCGATCCTCATCGTGATCGTGATCTTCACCGCTCTCAGCAAGCCCAATACGTTCCTGACATTCACGAACGCGCTCGGCATCATGCGCTCGATGAGCACCATCGCGATCGTCGCGCTGGGTCTGACGCTCGTCATCGTGGTCGGCGAGATCGACCTCTCGTTCGGCTACATGTACGGCCTCGCGTCGATCCTCATCGGCGTGGCCTGGATCGTCTGGGGCTGGCCCATCTGGGCCGCGATCCCGCTGGCATTCGTCGCCGCCGTCGGCCTTGGCTCGGTCAACGCTTTCCTGGTGACGGTTCTCAAGATCCCATCCTTCATCGTGACCCTCGGGACGGGCCAACTGGTCTTCGGTACGACTCTGCTCGTTTCCAACACAGCGACGCTCAACCCGGCGTATCCGCCGGTCGGCAAGGTCGTGCCGCAGGAGCAGGTCGACTGGTTCCTCGGCCTATCGAACCAGAAACTGCCGTTGGACATCCCCGCGCAGGCGATCTGGATGCTGGGTGTGGCCATCGTCATCGGCTTCATCCTGAGTCGTTCGCTGTTCGGGTTCCGGCTCAAGGCGATCGGCGGCAACCCTGCCGCGGCCGCCCTGGCGCGCCTGCCCATCACGAAGTACAAGTTCGCCGCTTTCATCATCAGCGCCGCGCTGGCGTCGCTCGCCGCGATGCTCGACTTCGCGTTCATCGGATCCGTCCAGCCGAATGCGGGCGTGTCCCTGACGTTCCCGGTCTTCGCGGCCGTGATCATCGGTGGCGCGAGCCTCGCTGGTGGGCGCGGCACGGCCATCGGGACGCTCAGTGGCGCCCTCCTGCTCGCGATCATCGCCAACGGGCTGGCCCTGCTCTCGGCCGGTTCGTACCTCAGTAACTTCGTGTCCGGCGCCGTGACCATCGCGGCCGTCGTCCTCGACCGGTTCACCCAGAGCCTTCGCAAATGAGCGCCGGCCCGGAGTCAACAGGGCTGCGGATCGCTGGCCTGCGCAAGTGGTACGGGGACACCCGCGCCCTCGACGGACTCGATCTGGAGGCGCGACCGGGCGAGATCCTCGGCGTCGCCGGGCCGAACGGCGCGGGCAAGAGCACGCTCATCAAGATCCTGGCCGGCGAGACGACGGCCGACGGCGGCGTCATCGAACTCGACGGTCGACCCTGGGACACGGCGCGCGACTTCGGTCGGGTCGCCGTCGTCCACCAGGAGCCGCAGGTCTTCCCGAACCTGACCGTGGCCCAGAACCTGATGGTCGGGCGCGAGGGGACCCGGGCGCTCGTCCGCGATCTGGACGCGGCCGAGCGCACGCTGCTGACCGATCTTGGCATCCTCGAGTACGCCGGCCGCACCATGGACGACGTGCCTCTGGCCATCCAGCAACGCGTCGAGATCGGACGCGCGCTGGCGCGTGATGCCAGGATCTTCCTCTTCGACGAGCCGAACTCGGCATTGACCCAGGAGGAGTCGATCGACCTCTTCCGTCGGATGCACCTGCTGGCCGACGCGGGCAGCGTCGTGATCCTCGTGTCGCACCGCATCGCTGAACTTGCCGAGCACGCCGCCCGGGTCGCACTCATCCTCGATGGTGTCAGCACGACCGTGCTGGAGGGTGGCGCCGTCACCCAGGAGGGGATCGCGGCCGGCCTCGTGACCGGTCAGGCCATCCGTGAAGCCGACCAGCAGATCGTGGTCCACCTCGACGACTCGGCGACGACTGCGCTGCGCCTCACCGACTGGACCCATGTCGGCGGCGATTTCAGCGCCATCGATCTCCATGTCCGTGCCGGCGAGATCGTCGCCATCATCGGCGTCGAGGGCTCCGGCGCACGCGAACTGGTGCGTTCGATCGCCGGCTTCGAGCGCGGCGTGGGTCGGATCGAGATCGGCGGGCGCTCGGGCAGGACGGAGATCGCGTCCTCGACGAGTCTCGTGTCAGCGGATCGTCAGGCCAGCCTGTTCAGCAACATGAGCATCGGTCACAACATGGTGGCGCGCCTCCACCGCGAGATCACTGTGATCGGCGGAGCGCTGCGCTTCGATCGCATGCGCGAGATCGCGCACGAGTTGCGGACGCAGTTCCAGGTGAAGGCCGGCTCCGTGGAACTGCCGATCCGGTCCCTGTCAGGCGGCAATCAGCAGAAGGTTGCCATCGCCGCAGCGATCGTGAAACGACCCGAGGTCCTCGTCCTGGAAGAGCCCACGCGCGGTGTGGACATCGGGTCCAAGCGGGAGATCTACCGGCTGATGCGCGAGTACGCGAGCGAGGGCCACGCGCTGATCATCTATTGCACCGAGGTCCCCGAGGTCTTCGAAGCCGCAGATCTCGCCTACGTGGTCTCTGAGGGCCGGCTGTCCGAGACGCTGGTCGTGATGAACCACCCCGACATCGAGGACCTCGCGCGCGCGGTCACGCGCCTGGAGCGTCACGGCGCCGACCCGACGAGCGCTCCCGCGAACGGCGTCGCCGCGACGGCCTGACGCCGGCCTGCGTCGACGCTCTACTTTCCGTCCACGCGGTACTTCGCGATGAACGCCTCGTCGAGGACCCAGCCGAGGCCCGGCGCGTCCGAGAGCGGGAAGTGCCCGTCGACCAGCGCGGGCCGGTTCTCGATCATCTGCCAGAAGATCGGGTCGCGCGCCGGCGCGAACGTCTCGACGTAGGTGCCGTGCGGCTGGGATGCCAGCAGATGCGAGGCGACCTGCGCCTCCTCGTGATGGCCGAGCTGAACGTCGAAGGCCGACGCCAGCGCGGCGATGCGGCGCCACTCCGTCGGGCCGCCGCCCCATGAGGCGTCGTAGTTGCAGACGTCGATCGCGCCGGCGGCCATCATCTCGCGCATCCCGACACGGCTGATCTCGCTCTGCCCGGCAGCCACGTTGACGTTGCCGCGCAGACGCACGTCGCGCAGGCCACGGAAGTCAGCGTGCCAGCGGGTCGGCTCCTCGAACCAGCGAATGGCGATGCCCTCGGCGCGGACCGCGGCCACGAACTCGAGGGCCTCGGAGACCGTGTAGCCCTGATTCGCGTCGACCACGAACAGGAAGTCGTCGCCGGCGTGGCGGCGGGCCCGCGCCAGGCGGGCAGCATCCACCGGCGGTGGCTCGGCTCCGATCTTGAACTTCATGCCGACCATGCCGTGCTCGGACTGGAAGAAGTCGATCTCGTGCTCGATCTCCTGGCCCTTGGAGCTCTCGTCATCCGGGATGTAGTACCCGCCGATGCCGATCATGGGGATCCGGTCGCGGTATCCGCCCCACATCCGCCACAGCGGCTGGCCCATCGCCTTGCCCACGGCATCCCACACGGCGGTGTCGATACAGGCCATCGCCTGCATGGCGTACCAGCGCGGGCGCAGCTGGTCGAAGGTCGCCGGGAGCATGGCCTCCCAGACGCGTTCCGTCCCGAAGGCGTCGAGCCCGAGGACCGCCGGCTTGAGCTCGTCGTGCAGGATCGACAGGATCTCCGACTGGAGGGGCTCGTCCTCATCGGCGTTGTAGGCCTCGCCGACGATGCCCTCCGAGGTGCGCACCCGGGTGATGATCGTGCAGCGGTTGCGCATCTTGTAGTAGCTGCCCTTGTACGTGAATGGCAGCGGGACGCGGATCGGGATCGTTTCGATTGACTCGATCGTGAGCGGCATCCGGCGGACCTCTGCAGAGCGGGCGGGCGTGGTTGACGGACGGGCGACGCGGGTGCGACCATCCGAAGCGCAATCGTAACTGGAAACGGTACCGCCGCGTCAATCTCATGCGGCCGATGCGACACCAGCGAGGCCCGATGCCACTCCCCGACGATCCCGCCGGGTCCGATGCCGCCACTCGCCGGGCCCCCCTGGATGGGGTCCGGATCATCGCCGTCGAGCAGTACGGGGCCGGCCCATTCGGCACCCTGTACCTCGCCGACATGGGGGCGGAGGTCATCAAGATCGAGGACCCGGGGACCGGCGGCGACGTGTCGCGCTACATCCCGCCCGGCCGCGTCGACACGGACAGCCTCTTCTTCGAGGCGTTCAACCGGAACAAGCAGAGCCTGGCACTCGATCTGAAGTCATCGGCCGGCCGGGCCGTGTTCGAGCGGCTCGTGGCCGGGGCGGACGCGGTGTTCAGCAACCTGCGCGGCGACCAACCGGAACGCCTCGGCCTGACCTATGACGTGCTCGGGAAGATCAACCCGGCGATCGTCTGCGTGGCACTCACGGGATACGGCCGCACGGGAGCGACCGCTCGCCTGCCGGGCTACGACGCGCTCATCCAGGCCGAGTCGGGCTGGGCGTCACTGACCGGCGCCCCCGACGGTCCCCCGACGAAGAGCGGGCTGTCCCTGGCCGATTACATCGCCGGCCTTACCGCCGTCCTCGGGCTGACCGTCGGGCTGCTCGATGCCCGCCGGACCGGGCTGGGCCGTGACGTCGACACGAACCTGTACGACTCCGCGCTCGCGATGCTCAGCTACCCAGCGACGTGGTACCTGTCGAGCGGCTTCGTCACGGAGCGCAAGGAGATGTCGGGGCATCCCAGCGTCGTGCCCTTCCAGTTCTTCCCGACGGCCGACGGCTACATCGCCATCGCCACGCCGAAGGAGAAGTTCTTCCGGACGCTGGTGGAGCGGATGGACCTGGCGGACCTTGTGTCCGACGACCGATTCGGGGACTTCGAAGCTCGGGGCCGGCATCGCGCCGCCCTGCTTGGCATCCTGACCGCGCGGTTCGCCGAGCGTTCCACGGCCGACTGGCTGGACACCCTGCGCGGCCATATCCCGATCGCGCCGGTCCGCTCGCTGGCAGAGGCCCTTGATACCGCGGAGCTGACCGAGCGCGGCATGCTCGCGGCCTATGAGCACCCGACGCTCGGCACGGTCCGCTCGGTCGGCCTTCCGCTCACGCTGAGCGACTTCGAACCGGAGTACCGCCCTGGTCCGGGCCTCGGCGCCGACGGCGACGCCATCCTCGGACGGGTGGGGTACAGCGATGCTGAGATCGCCGAGCTGCGCGCGGCCGGGGCCTTCGGTGGCGCTCCGACGGGGGCCGCAGGTGCGGGCCCGGAGCCGGCCGCCGGCTGACCTCAGGGGGCCGCTGCGGCCTTCCCGATCAGGGTCAGCCCGGTGATGCGGGAGTAATTCGAGAAGTACGTGTCCGAGTGCAGGACCGAGCCGTTGCGGTCACGGACGGTCCGCGTGACGGTCACCTGCTTGCCATCGACCGGGTACTCGATCCGCTTGGCGACGCCCGGCGCGAGGGTGCTGGTGTACTGGACCGTATCGGTGGCCGGGCGCACGTTCTCGACGATGGGCTTGCTGAACGTGACCGACCGGCCGGTCGGGACGCTGTACAGGCGGAACCGGACATACCCGGCGCTGCCCTCACGCCAGCCCGCGCCGCGGATGAGGATCGGAAAGTCCGTGTCGTTGGTGAATGACATCGTCTGTCGCGAGCCGCTGGCGCTGATGAACACGGTCGCATCCAGGCCCAGCGGATAGCGGTCGATGTAGTAGAAGTGGTTGCGCCGCGCGCCCATGTCGTAGCCAGCCCGCAGCGCGGCGTTGAACAGCGTCGTGGAGCAGGAGCAGATGCCACCGGCCAGTGCGCCCTGCGGCTCCGTCTTGCCATTGATGATGGCCCCGCCGTCCTTGTAGCCCTTCTCCCGCGTGACCGGACCTATGGCGTCCCAGAAGTCGAAGGTCGCGCCCGGGGCGACGACGTAGCCGTCGATGAGCCTGGCCGGGATCCAGATGTTGGCGCCGAACCCGTTCTTCTCGCTGACCGGGAAGTAGGTCCTCCACTCGGAGATCATGCGCATCTTCGGCTTGGCCGCCTCGGCCTCGGCCGTCGTGAGGGCCGGCTCGATGATCGTGACCGGAGCGACGAAGCCCGTGGTCGCCACGCCAGCGATGCGATCGGCGAGCAGGGTCCGGATGCGGGCGACGGCCAGGTCGACGTCGAGCGACCGGCCCGCCCTGCTCTTGGTGACGCCGGTGATGGTCCCGCCGGTGGCCGTGAAGGAGGCGTTCACCGGCTCACGATCGATGTTCTTGGCGACCTTGCGCACGACACCCGGCAACTCGGCCGTGTCGAGCGACGGCGCGTACCCGCCGTCGGCGGTCGGTCCGAATGTGATCCAGTCACGGATGCGCCGGTCGGTGATCGCCTGCGGGTCGTCGTCCAGGGTGAAGTCGATCCTGGCCGTGATCCGGTCCGCGTGGGACTTCGCGGCTCGCGCCTCGTCGGTGGTGACCATCGGCTGCACGACGACGGTCGGGACCGCGACCTCGACCCTGGCCGGGGCATCGAGCGACGTGATCGCGGCCAGTGCCGCCGCCAGGGGCGCCTCGAGATCGGCGTTGCGGCCGTTCGAGGCGTACCGGATCATGAATGACGTGTCCTCGGTCACGATCACGGCCGCGTCCTGCGGTTCCACGGCCAGCGACGCCGCGAAGGCGTTCAGCTCGGCGGCCAGTGCGTCGTGATCGAACGTGACCAGTGGCGAGACCGTCGCACCTCGGAGGGCCGTGCGGGCATCGGCGATGACGCGCTCGATGGCGTTCCCATCGCGCCCGACGGTCATCGCCTCGGCGACCATGGCGTCCACGTCGGGCCCGCGGCCGATGGCGGCGAAGCCGATGCTGACCGACCCGTCGGGACCGTTGAGCACGAGCTCACCCTGCTCGAGGCCGCCGTACGCCGCCCGAAGTCGCTCGGCGGCCGAGGCGGGATCCAGGCCCGACACGTCCACGACGCCGATTCGGATCCCCGGCAGGATGCGCCCGACGTACTGCTGATCGAACGCGTACAGGGCCCCGGCTCCGACGGCCAAGGTTGCGATGAGCCCGGCGACGAACGCGATCCCGAAGCGCATGCGCAACCGGCGACTGCCCGGTGCGGACGTTGGAACGGCGATGGCGTCAGGCGTGGTCGTGCTCATGGGAGCGACATCCTACCAGCGGTGTGTGCAGGGACCCCCGCCGAGGGGCTCGGACTGGTTGGGACGCCTCGAAGGGCCGGTGCGTGACGCGGGCAGGCGTCAGCCCCCGCGCGGCAGCAGCACCACCCGCCGATTCGGCTCCTCGCCGATGGACTGGGTGACCACCGCGGCATGATCGCGCAAGGTCAGGTGGATCCAGCGTCGCTCGAGCGCCGGCATCGGCTCCAGCTGGAGCATCTTGCCGGTCTCGGCGACGCGCGCCGCGGCTCGGTCGGCGAGCTCCCGGAGCTGGCGCTCGCGCCGCCCGCGGTAGTCCTCGACGTCGACGAGGACGCGGGTCCACGCCCCCATCTCCTTGGACAGCATGAGGTTGACCAGGTGCTGCAGCGCCGACAGGCGCTCGCCCTTGCGTCCGATCAGGGCGCCAAGCGCGTCGCGATCGTCGCCATTGGCCACGACGTTGAGTCGACTGGTCTCGCCGGCCGCGACCTCGACGCGGGCGTCGAAGGCGAGGTGGCCCATGAGGGTCTCCAGGATCCGCTGACCGGCGGCGAGGGCCTCGGGCGAGGCCTCGGAGGCCTCGAGTTCGGCACGCTCCGAAGCGACCGAGCCTCGGGCGGCCGCGACTTCCGCTGCCTCGGACGCAGACAGGTCGGCCGGGGCGTTGCGACGCGGGCCGCGGTCACCGCGGTCGTCGCGGCGGGGTGGCCGGTCGTCGCGGCGCGGACCACGATCGTCGCGGCGGGGCGGGCGATCCGGTCCAGCCTCGGTGGCGGCGGCCGGCGGCGGCGGGGCACCCTCGTCGCGACGCGGTGCTTCACCGCGGTCGTCGCGGCGCGGTGGCCGATCGTCCCGGCGGGGCGGACGATCGCCGCGCGGGCGGTCCTCACGCGGGCGGTCCTCACGCGGGCCGCGATCGTCGGGCGCTGGCGCCGGCAGCGGCTTGGAGGCGGCAGCTTCGCGCTTGGGGGCGCCGCCACCGAGAGCGGTGCGCGATGCCGCGACGATCCGGGCAGGCTCGGCGCCCATGCCGAGCACGCCGCGGCTACCCGGCGTCAAGATCTCGAAATCGAGGTCGTTCAGCTCGACGCCGAACTCCTCGCGCGCGAGCCGGATGGCCTCTTCGACCGTCTTGCCCGTGAATTCCTTGTAGGCACTCATGTCAGCGTCGTCTCCCTCGTCGGCCCTGGCGTCCCCGCTCGCGATGGCGGATGGTCCGCTCGGCCGTCGTCTTCTTGTCTGCGTCGGTCAGGATGGCCGCACGCTTGCTTGGCTCTGGTGGTGGTGGCATCTGGACCGGGTAGCGCGGGATGTGGTCCCGCGCGAACGCCGGCGTCCATCCGAACAGCGGGAACATCGAGCCCCAGCCGACGATCAGGTACTGCTGCACGATCGAGAACACGGTCGCTACGATCCAGTACACGAACAGGCCGGCCGGCAGCAGGCCACCGTAGATGATGGAGATCAGGGGCAGGAAGAGCATCGTCTGACGCTGGATCCTGGCGTTCGGGTCGCTGTTGTCCGGGTCGGCGATGGGCAACATCATCCGCGACTGGACGAGTTGCAGGAGCGACGACGCGATCGCCAGGACGCTGATCCCGACCCCGAAGACGCTGGCGATCGTCTGAGGCTTGCTCACGTCGCCAAGCAGCGGGACCACCGAATCGATGCATGGGCGCGACGCGTCGATGACGCCGCCGACGATGTTCTGACACTGCAGGTCGATGACCTGGACGCCGAAGACCGTGAGCATCGCCGTGGGGTCCTGGTTGGTCAGGCCATTCTGGATGACCGAGTAGATGATGAACAGGAGTGGCAGCTGGAGGATCAGCGGCAGGCAGCCGGCGAGCGGGTTGATGCCGCGCTCCTTGAACATCTCCTGCTGCGCCAGGCGAGCCTTCATCGAGTCGCCCTTGTAGCGCTTCTGGATCTCGCGCAGCTCCGGCTGGATCAACTGCATCCGGCGCTGCGAGGTCAACTGGCGTCGATACAGCGGGATGAGAACGGTCCGCACGACCAGCGTCAGGACGACGATGGCCCACAGGATCGCCGCGGGCACGGCGACGTTCTCCAGGAACTGGTAGACCGCGATCAGGATGATGAACGCGACCTGGAAGATCGGCGTGAACACCCACGCGAACAGGTTGAACAGGTCCGTCGGCTGGGCGGGCGTCAGCGGCGGATGCGGCGTCGGGCTGACGGGCAGGCCGTTCGATCCGGTCGACGTGGCGCCCGGCACGCAGGCTGCCACGAGGATCGCCAAGATCGTGAGGACGAGGAGGGCCGGACCGATCCGGCGCAGGGTCGGGGAGAGGGTCACGGGTGCGGCGCCTCGCTAGCGAACGGGGTCATATCCACCCGGATGCCATGGATGGCAGCGAGCGATGCGCTTCGCCCCCATCCAGCTCCCCTTGAACAGACCGTACTTGGTGATCGCCTGCTCGGCGTAGTGGGAGCAGGTCGGCTCGTAACGGCACGATGCGGGCAGCCACGCGAACACGAGCCGATAGGCCTTGATCCCCCAGATCCCCAACCGTCTCATCGCGTGGATCCTCTGATGACGCCGCCCCGGGTGAGTGTTCGCTCCAGCGCACCGACCAGGACGTCATGATCGGCCGCGACGATCGCTGGCCGGGCGATGATGAGGACGTCCCAGCCGGGCTGGAACGAGGGCGACATCGCCCTGAGCACCTCGCGGATCCGGCGTCGGACCCGGTTCCGGACGACCGCACCGCCAAGGCGGCGGCCGGTCGACAGGCCGAACCGGGTGACCTCGAGATCGGTCCGCAGGGTCCTGGCGGAGAGCAAGGGGTTGGACACATAGGTCCCGGTCCCCTGGATCGCCGTGAAGTCCTGCGGGCGGGAGAGCATCACCAGCCGCGGCGCGGTGCCGCGTCCGGGGATCAGGCCGTCAGCCGCTTTCGACCCCGAGCCCGCCTGGCGGCAAGCAGACGGCGACCCGCTGTCGTCGACATGCGGGCACGGAAGCCGTGCTCCTTGGCGCGATGGCGCTTCTTGGGCTGGTAGGTCCGTTTCATCGAGCGGTCCTGCGATCCTCTCCGTCCGTCCTCGGGGTCGGGTCATTCCGTCGTCCCCTGAAGGCACGCAAACGCGCCTGCACCCCTCGGGGCACGTGGCGCGTCGTCGTCCGGCGGATGATAGGACGTCATCGGAAGGAGTGTCAAACAGTCTCGGCGGCGCTCGCGCGCGCGAGGGTGATGCGGGGAGCACGGATACTCCCCATGGGTATACGCACATCGCCTTGCGACGGGCCGCGCGGCGGTGCTATCCTTCGCGGACCCTCGGCGCCGGGAAGCACGTGGGAGCCCCTCGGAGAGGCCTCGATCGGAGGCGAGGGGAGCGCGCAGACCGGCAGCCACAGAGCGTAGTCTCGAGACTCCAGCGACCCCAGGCACGTCGGCCGGTCCGTGGCCGAACGCTCCCTTCGACGACCCAGCGACCATCCACCCGTAGCCCAGGGACTCATCGACTGCATGGACGCACGACAGGTCTGGCGAGCCGCACTTGGAGAACTCCAGGTATCGCTGTCGCCCGCCAACTTCGAGACCTGGCTGCGCGATACCGCCCTCGTGGACGTCGACGAGCAGCGCTTTCGGATCGCGGTCCCGAACGGGTTCGCGAAGGACTGGCTGGAGACCCGCTACCGGTCGCTCATCAGCCAGACCCTGGCACGGATCGTCGGCTACAGCGTCCAGGTGGAGTTCGTCGTGTCGGCCAGTGCCGCGACCCCGGCCCCGGCGGCTGAGGACAGCGGTCCGCTCGAAGCTCCCGCACCCGCGCCGGCGGCGAGCCAGCATGTCCGCGTCGAACCGACGCGGGTCGGCGGTGAGGGCGGCGCGACCTACCTGAACCCGCGCTACACCTTCAGCAACTTCATCGTCGGATCGGCCAACCGGCTGGCCCACGCAGCCAGTCTGTCCGTGGCGGAGCGCCCGGGACACGCCTACAACCCGCTCTTCCTGTATGGCGGGGTCGGCCTCGGCAAGACACACCTGATGCACGCCATCGGCAACCAGGTCATCGGTCGCTTCCCGCGCAAGCGCGTCGTGTACGCGACGTCCGAGAAGTTCACCAACGAGTTCATCACGAGCATCCAGCAGGGCAAGATCGATGAGTTCCGCGCGCGCTATCGCCGGATCGATCTGCTGCTCATCGATGACATCCAGTTCATCGCGGACAAGGAGCGGACGCAGGAAGAGTTCTTCCATACGTTCAATACCATCCACGAGGACGGCAAGCAGATCGTGCTGTCGTCCGACCGACCGCCGAAGGCGATCCTGACCCTGGAGGAGCGGCTGCGCAGCCGCTTCGAGTGGGGCCTCATCGCTGACTTGACCGCCCCCGACCTCGAGACGCGGATCGCGATCCTCCGCGCCAAGGCCGAGGAGGGCGCCGTCCCGATCACCTCGGACGTGATCGAGTTCATCGCGCGCAAGGTCGTCAGCAACATCCGCGAGCTCGAGGGCGCGCTCAACCGCATCGTCGCCTTCTCCAGCATGGGCGCGACGCCGATCAGTATCGAGCTGGCGCAGGCGGTCCTGTCGAACGTCCTGTACAACCCGAAGAAGCGCCAGGTCACACCCGAGCGCATCGCGCGGGTCGTGTCGGACTACTACAACGTGCCGATGGACATCCTGCAGGGCCAGAAGCGCGACAAGGCCATCGTCCTGCCCCGCCAGATCGCGATGTTCCTGATGCGCGAGGAGACGGATGTGTCGCTCCTGCGCATCGGTGCCGAACTCGGCGGCCGCGACCACTCCACGGTGCTGCATGCCTGCGACAAGATCAACCGCGAGATCGGCGCCAACGACGAGATGCGGCGCGAGATCGCTGCGGTCCGCGAGCTCATCTACGCCGACTGACGTCGCCTGCCGACGTTCGCCCGCCCTCTCGGCTGGCGCCCCCACCCGGTCTGTGGACCTGTGGACATCCCGGGTCCCGGCGTGGACGACATCCCACCTGGACCCCCGCTCCGAGCCGCAGCGAACGGTTCGTCCACATACTGTCCCGGGTCTCGCCCACCGACCTGGTCAGTCGGTCCACGGAGCGACGCCACCCGTCCACCGCTCGTCGCCGCACGAACAGGCACGGCCGTCCACCGTCTCCACACCATGATGATGGTGATGACGGAGTGAGAAGATAAGAGAAGATACCAACGACTCAACGGATCTCGTGGGGACAACCCCACCAAGCAGCAGCTCCGGTCTCCGGCCGGCGCGGCAGCCCGCATCCGCGGGACTCGAGCTCGTACCGCCATTGGAGTGAACCCGACGTGAAGCTCTCGGTCATGCAGGAGAACCTGGCACGTGGCCTGTCCGTCGTCAGCCGGGCAGTGTCCAGCCGGAGCACTCTCCCCGTGCTTGCCAACGTCCTGCTCAAGACGGAGGACGCCGGCCTCAAGCTGACCGCGACGAACCTCGAGATCGGGGTCACCTACTGGGTCCCCGGCAAGATCGATCAGGACGGTGCCACGACCGTGCCGGCGAAGCTCCTGACCGATCTGGTCAACTCGCTGCCGTCGGGCGACCGGGTGGACCTGGAGGTCGGGCCGGGCGAGGTGCTGCACGTCCAGGCGGGTCGCTTCCAGAGCCACCTCAAGGGCATCGATGCCGACGAGTTCCCGGCGATCGGGACCGGTGGCGACCGACCGACGACGCGGATCGCCCAGAACGTCCTGCGCCGAGCCCTGGCTGAAACGGCGTTCGCCGCGGCCAGCGACGAGGCACGGCCCATCCTGACCGGCGTCCTCGCGAAGTTCGAGGGCAACGAACTGACCCTGGCCGCCGCCGACAACTACCGGATCGCGGTCAAGACCGTGCCGATCCTGGACGCCGTGCCGGACACGAGCGTGGTCATCCCGGCGCGGGCCCTGGTCGAGCTCGGCCGCGTGCTCGCCGATGTCGACGATCCGGTCGAGGTCGTCATCGCGACAGCCCGCAACCAGATCCTGTTCCACCTCGACGGGATCGACCTCGTGAGCCGCCTCATCGACGGCCAGTTCCCCAATTATCAGCAGGTCATGCCCCAGACCCATGCGACGCGGGCGATCCTGGACCGGGAGGAGCTGCTCCGGGCGGTTCGACCGGCGGCCCTCATCGCTCACGAATCGGCGAACATCGTGAAGCTCCAGATCGGCGCGGACAGCGAGGCCGGGATCACCGTCAGCGCGAACGCCGAGGTCGGCGACCACGTCGGCCAGGTCGAGGCGTCCGTCGAGGGGGACGGGACGACGATCGCCTTCAATGCGCGCTACCTCGCCGACGTGCTGACCAATGTGATCGCCGAACAGTTCGCCCTCGAGCTCAACGGGCCGCTGTCGCCGGGCGTGTTCAAGCCGATCGGGGACGACCGCTACGTCCATGTCGTCATGCCC
>JBKJHI010000155.1:0-6369 GCA_046599085.1 Candidatus Limnocylindrales bacterium | reverse complement strand
CATCGTGGTCAAGGGCGCGATCGCCGTCCTGCCGCCCGTCGCCTTCACGTCGCTGCGCTACGGCCTGGCCTCGATCGCACTGCTGGCGCTCCTGCGCTGGACGGAAGGTGCCATCCGGTTGCCGAGACCGGAGACGCTGCGGATCATGCTGCTCGGCGCGATGGGTTTCGGCATCTACCAGATCCTGTGGACGGTCGGGCTGCAGACGATCCCGGCCGGTGATTCGTCGCTGCTGATCGCCGCCACACCGGTCGTGACCGCCGTCGTGGCCGTGCTCATCGGCGCGGACACGCTGACGCCCATCAAGGCCGTCGGTGTCGTGCTCTCGTTCGTGGGCGTGGTCCTGGTCATCGCAGCGGGCGTCGGCATCGAGCTCACGGGTGCGACGGTCGGACACGTCCTGACGCTGGCCGCGGCCGTGTGCTGGGCGACATACACGGCGATCGGCGCGCGCGTGCTTCGCCGCCACTCGCCGCTCGTGCTCACGACCTGGGCGACGATCGGCGGTTCGGTCGTGCTCCTGCCGATCGGCATCGCGCAGTTGCTGGCACCGGGCGCGATCGGGCCCGCCCAGGCCGAGGCGCTGCCCCAGATCGTCCTCTCGATCGCGTACTCCGGCCTGCTCGCTGCGGCCTTCGCCAACGTCATCGTGTTCAACGGCGTCCGGCTCCTGGGCCCGACCCGCATCACCGCCATGCAGTCGCTCGTCCCGGCACTCGCGGTCGTGCTCGCGTTCCTGGTCCTGGCCGAACCGATCCGTGCCGGGCAGGTCGTGGGTGGCGTGATCATCGTGGCCGGCGTGGCGCTGACCCGGTTCGGGGCGCGGAGGCCGGGACGACCGGGGCGCCCGTCGCCGTCGGGGCCGACGCTGCCTGGGCGTCGGTCCCGCGCGACGCTGCGGCGGCCTGCCATGCTCCGTCGATGACGTCGGTCCAGCCACCGATCCCACCGCTGCGCGACGGCGAGCCGCCTCTGGCCATCCTCATCGACTACGACGGCACAATCTCCCTGACCGACGTGACCGACGAGGTCATGGCGGCGCACGTGCCTGGCGTCTGGGAAGAGGCGGCGGCCCTGTACGACGCCGGCCGGATGGGCTCGCGGCGGCTGATGGCCTGGGAGATGGACCTCGTGCGGGCGGACCCGGTGGCGCTCCTGGAGACGGCCGCCGCACAGCCCCACGACGACGGGTTCGTGCCGTTCGTCCGTCGCGCCCAGGCGGCCGGCATCCCGATCGAGATCGTGTCCGACGGCTTCGGCTTCTTCATCGAGCCGGCACTGGCGCGCCTCGGCGTGCCGGAACTCCCCGTGGTGACAGCCCGGACGACGTTCCGGGGGGATCGTGCGCGGATCGAGTTTCCCAATGGCCATCCGACCTGCCTCGTGTGCGGTACGTGCAAGCGGGCACGAGTGCTCGCCCATCGCGGCGCGGGTCGTCGGGTCGTGTTCATCGGCGACGGCGAGAGCGATCGATATGCCGCGGGCTACAGCGATACGGTCTTCGCGAAGCGCCTGCTGGAGCGGATCTGCCTGGACGCTGACTGGCCGTTCACGCGCTGGACGCGGTTCGCCGAGATCGAGACGTGGCTTGCGGCGACGCTCGCGGCGTGGGCCGCAGACCCGGGCTCGCTGACGGCCGTCCCGCCGAGCGCGCCGCCGCCGCGCGGCTACTTCTGCGGGCCGGAGGCCTGGGGTGATGGCCTCGTCGATCCGCCCGCTGGGGCGTGGCCACCGCGGTGAACGCGACGGACGAGCCGGGCGAGGTCCTGTGGGCACCCATTGACGCACAGCAGCGCGAGTCGACGATGTCGGCGTTCCTTGCGGGAGCCTCGCGGGTGACCGGCCGAGCCTTCCCGGACTACGCATCCGCCTGGCAGTGGTCCGTCGACGAACCGGAAGCGTTCTGGGCCCTCGTCGCCGAGCACTTCGAGATCCCGTTCCGGACCCCACCGACGCGCATCCTCGTCGACGCGCGTATGCCGGGCGCCAGCTGGTTCGAGGGCGCGACACTCAACTACGCTGAAGCCGTTTTCGCTCGTGCGTCTGAAGACCGGCCCGCGGTGCTGGCCGCGTCTGAGCGGCGGCCGCTGCGCGAGGTCTCATGGGCCGAACTCCGGCGCGATGTGGCGGCGGCCACCGCGGGCCTGCGTCGGCTGGGCGTGCGCCGCGGCGACCGGGTGGCGGCCATCGTGCCGAATATCCCCGAGGCGGTCGTCGCGCTGCTGGCGACCGCGAGTCTTGGCGCCATCTGGTCGAGCTGCGCGCCGGAGTTCGGGACGCGCAGCATCGTCGATCGTCTTCGCCAGATCGAACCGACCGTCCTCATCGCCGTCGATGGCTACACCTTCGGCGGTCGTGACTTCGATCGACGCGATGTGATCGACGCCGTTCGCGCCGAGCTGCCCGGGCTGGCCGCGACTGTGCTCCTGCGTGACCTGGATCCGGACGCGACCCTGGCTGGCCCGGCGTGGCTCGACTGGGGGGAGTTCCTGGCCGATGGCGCGGCCCCGGACGGCACCGCGGCGGACCTCGCTTTCGAGGCCGTGCCGTTCGATCATCCGCTGTGGATCGTCTTCTCGTCCGGTACGACGGGACTGCCCAAGGCCATCGTTCACGGGCACGGCGGGGTCGTCGTCGAGCACGCAAAGGCCGTCGGTCTGCACCTGGATGTGCGACCCGGCGACCGATTGCTGTGGTACACGACCACCGGCTGGATGATGTGGAACTACCTCGTCGGGTCGCTGCTCGTCGGCGGCACACCGGTGCTCTACGACGGCAGCCCGAGCCACCCGGACCTCGGCGCGCTGTGGGCCCTGGCGGGGGAGGCCGGCGCGTCCCACCTTGGTGCGAGTGCCGCGTTCCTGATGGCCTGTCGCAAGGCTGGTCTTCGGCCCGGCGACGGCCACGATCTGCGGCGGCTGCGGTGCATCGGCTCGACCGGGTCGCCGCTGCCGGCCGACGGTTACCACTGGGTCTACGAAGCCGTTGGGCGTGACGTTCGGCTCGATTCGCTGAGTGGCGGTACGGACGTCGTGTCCGCGTTCGTCGGCGGATCGCCGTTGCTGCCCGTCCGTGCCGGGGAGCTGTCGTGCCGCTATCTGGGCGCGAAGGTCGAGGCGTTCGGGGAGGACGGCAGGCCAGTCCCCACCGGCCAGACCGGGGAGCTGGTGCTGACCGCGCCGCTGCCATCGATGCCGATCGGGTTCTGGGGCGACCCGGACGGTCGGCGCTACCGCGAGGCCTATTTCGAGCGGTTCCCCGGCGTCTGGCGACACGGTGACTGGATCCGATTCACGACGTCGGGCGGCGCGGTCATCGAAGGGCGCTCCGACTCGACCCTCAATCGCGGCGGCGTGCGCTTCGGCACGAGCGAGTTGTATGGGGTCGTGGATGCGCTGCCGGAGATCGCCGACAGCCTCGTCGTTGGCCTGGAGCAGGCTGACGGGTCGTACTGGATGCCGCTCTTTGTTGCGCTGCGCGAGGGTCTCGTGCTGGATGAGCCGCTGCGTGCCCGAATCATCGCCGCCATCCGGTCCGGACTCTCGCCGCGCCACGTGCCGGACGAGATCACGGCGGTCCTGGCCATCCCACGCACGCTGAGCGGCAAGAAGATGGAGGTGCCGGTCAAGCGGCTGCTCCAGGGTCACGACCTGGCGGCCGTTGCGGCGCCAGGCACGACCGCCGACCCGGCCGCGCTGGAGGCGTTCGCCGTCATGGGGCAAGAGCGGGCCCGAGGCTGACCTTCGCGGGCCGCGTTTGGGCCCCCGGCCCCGCTCGGTCGACCGCGGCCGCGCCCGGACGCTTGTCCTCGCCGAAGCCACCATGCGTCTGTTGGGACCGGTATCGATCCGGACATCGGCGGGCAGGCGCTTCCGACGGAGCCCCGCGCACGAGGACCCGACCGTCCACCGCCGAGGCCCCCGGATTCGCGCGTTGGGCCCGGATTCTGTAGCATCAGAAAAACCCCCGGAGGATCTGATCCATGGCGAAGTATGTCTTTGTGACCGGAGGCGTGACCTCCTCTCTGGGCAAGGGCATCACCGCCGCCAGCATCGGTCGCATCCTCAAGGCGCGCGGCCTGCGCGTCTCGATCCTGAAGCTGGATCCGTACATCAACGTCGACCCCGGCACGATGTCGCCCTACCAGCACGGCGAGGTCTTCGTCACTGACGATGGCGCCGAGACGGATCTCGACCTCGGCCATTACGAGCGCTTCATCGATGCGAACCTGAGCCAGCTCAGCAACGTCACGACGGGGCGCATCTACCAGGCGGTCATCGCCAAGGAGCGCCGCGGCGACTATCTCGGCGGCACGGTCCAGGTCATCCCGCACATCACCAACGAGATCAAGGAGCGCATCGCCCGCGTCGCGCGTGATGGCGACCCGGACGTGGTGATCGTGGAGGTCGGTGGGACCGTCGGCGACATCGAGAGCCTGCCGTTCCTGGAGGCCATCCGCCAGATGCGCAAGGACGTCGGCCGGGCCAATGTCCTGTACGTGCACGTCACGCTGCTCCCGGTCCTGGCCGCGACCGGCGAGCTCAAGACCAAGCCGACGCAGCACTCGGTCAAGGAGTTGCGCGGGATCGGCATCCAGCCCGACGTGATCGTGCTCCGCTCCGACTACCCCGTGACCGACGAGATCCGCGACAAGATCGCGCTGTTCACCGATGTCGCCCCCGAGGCCGTCATCCCGGCCGAGACCGCCGACACGATCTACGAGGTCCCGCTCCAGTTCGAGGAGTTCGGCCTCGGCAAGCTCATCGTGCGTGAGTTGTCGCTGGGCGATCCGGAGGCTCCGCCGGATCTGACCACCTGGCGCGCCCTGGTCGATCGGATCAAGGCACCAAAGCCTCGCCTGGAGATCGCCCTCGTCGGCAAGTACATCGAGCTGCCGGACGCGTACCTGTCGGTGACCGAGGCGCTTCGCCATGCGGCGTGGGCCCACGGCGTCGATGCCAACGTGCGCTGGGTCGATTCGGAGAAACTCACTGCCGACAACGTCGCGGATCGCCTTGCCGGTGCGGCCGGCGTCCTCGTCCCGGGCGGCTTCGGCCACCGCGGCATCGAGGGCAAGGTTCTCGCCGCCCACTACGCCCGCGAACGGCGCATCCCGTACCTCGGCCTGTGCCTGGGCCTGCAGTGCGCCGTCATCGAGTTCGCGCGCGAGGTCGTCGGTTCGACGGACGCCAACTCGACCGAGTTCGACATGTTCACGGAGCACCCTGTCATCGATTTCATGCCCGACCAGCGGGACATGGAGGACAAGGGCGGCACGATGCGCCTGGGTCTCTACCCGGCAAAACTGACCCCCGGCACCAAGGCCGCCGCGGTCTACGGCCAGGAGGTCATCTACGAGCGCCATCGCCACCGCTTCGAGGTGAACAACCGGTACCGCCAGACGCTCGAGGCGGCGGGGCTGATCCTGTCGGGCCAGTCACCCGACGGGCGCCTCGTGGAGATCGTCGAGCTCGCCGATCACCCGTGGTTCGTGGCCAGCCAGTTCCACCCGGAATTCAAGAGCCGACCAGAGCGGCCGCATCCGCTGTTCGATGGGTTCGTCGCGGCGAGCATCGCCGTCGCTGACGGGCGCGAGCCGGTCCTGCGCGCTCGACCGGAGTCGGCCGGCGTGCCGGTCATGGCCGATCCGGCCCCGCCCGCCCACGTGGAGTCCGGCGCCCCGGGCTGAGGGTTTTGGCCGCACCCGTGCGGCGCCCTGCCGCTGGAGGCCGCCGCGCCCGCGCGCCCCTCGCCCAGTCCCCGCGGCACCCAGTCGCCCAGTCGCACGCCGCACCCAGTCGCCCAGTCCACTCGATCTCGGCCGCGTGCATCAGACGCACGCAACGGCGCTTTAGGGATCCGTCCACCACTCGCCGTGTCGCGGATAGCGCATCCGATGGCGCACCGGCGACGACGAACCCGTGACCTGACGCCACCGCGCCGGAAAGAGCGCATCGGAGGCCGCAATTTCGGCGCCCGTCGACCGGCAGGCACGTGATCGGCGCCCAGCAGGTTCGTTGCGTGCATCGAATGCACACGCCAGCTGCCGGTGGCGCATCCGATGCCGCGAATCGCGCACAGCCGAGCCCCGGCGACACCGCCGCGAAGCCCCGGCGCGACCGGCTGAACCACGGCGCGAACGGCTGAACCCCGCCGCGAAACTGCCGCGAAGCCACCGGCGCGAAACGGCCGAAACCCGCCGCGAAGCCCCGGCGCGACCGGCCGAACCCCGCCGCGAAACCCGCCGCGAACGTTGGTGTCCCTAGAGTTGGTGTAACAGCGGGTCGACCGACACAGCAGTCGGCCACCGAGTCATTCTCACGACGTTGGAGTTAGGAACCGACGTCGCAAGAGGTGAACCCGATGGCC
>JBKJHI010000153.1:0-3148 GCA_046599085.1 Candidatus Limnocylindrales bacterium | reverse complement strand
CCATCGCGCACGTTCGGGAGGCACCAACGGATGATCCAGGTGGAGGGACTCGCGGGCCGGGTCGCGGTCGTGACCGGCGCCGGGCGCGGCATCGGCCAGCGGATCGCCGAGGTCCTGGCCGGCAACGGAGCCAAGGTCGCCGCCCTGGATCTCGAGGCGCCCGCGCATCAGGGCATCCTGGGCATCGCCTGTGACGTGAGCGACGAGGCCGCCATCGAGGCGGCGTTCACGAAGGTCGAGGCAGAACTGGGCACCGTCAGCGTGCTCGTCCTGAACGCCGGGATCTACCCGATCGTCCCGTTCGAAGAGACGACGCGTGAGATCTGGGACCGGACCATGGCGATCAATCTGACCGGAGCGTTCCTGTGCGCACGCCGCGCGCTGCCAGGGATGCGCGAGCAGGGCTACGGCCGGCTCGTGGGGATCGGATCGAGCGCCGGGAAGGCAGGCGGCAAGCGGTCCGTCGCCGCGTACGCCGCATCGAAGGCCGGCGTCATGACGCTCATGAAGTCGATCGCGAACGAGTACGCGAAGTACGGCATCACCGCCAATGCGCTGGCGCCGGCGCTCATCGATACGCCGATGATCGCGGACACCCGTGACCTCGTGAACCTCATCCCCGTCGGGCGCTTCGGTACGGTCGACGAGGTTGCCTCGCTCGTCGCGTTCCTCGCCTCCGAGCACGCGGGCTACATCACCGGTGAAGTGACCGACATCAACGGCGGCTTCCTCATCGGCTGAGGGGCGATCCCGATGGCGCCAGAGGTCCGACTCGATCGACTCCGTCCAGCCGATCTGGATGCCGCGATGTCCCGTGCCCCGGTGGCCTGGATCCCGCTGGGCGCGCTGGAGTTCCACGCCGCCCACCTGCCGTTCGGCACGGACGGTTTCACCGGCCAGGGCCTGCTGGATCGGGCGGCGGCGCAGGTCGGCGGCGTGGTCCTGCCCTGGACATACCTGACCATCGGCACGCTGCACTTCCCATGGACGTTCCGCTACGACCCGGCGCTCGTCGCGGCGATCGTGCTCGCGACCATCCGCCAGGCGGCGGCGTTCGGGGCGCGGGTGGCGATCGTCCACACCGGGCACGCGCCGCTGGACCTCGTCCATCTGCTCAAGCGGACCTGCGCGGAAGCCGAGGCGGAGATCGGCGGCGACTTCCGCGCCTACGGCCTGACGTACCTGGAGTTGAATGCGGCGCTGGGCACGGGCCTCGGCACCGACTGGCCGGTCGCGGTGGATCACGGCTCCCGGATGGAGACGTCGTGGATGCTCGCCATCGAACCGGAGCTCGTGGCGCTTGACCGGCTGCCGGATCCGGACACCGACGATGCGCCGATCGTCGGCGTCTACGGCCCGAACCCGCGGGGCGTGTCCGCGGAGCTCGGACGGGCGCAGATCGATGCCGCCGCGGCGCTCCTCGCCGATCGCGCCCGCGACCTCGTCGACGGTCGGCCGTTCGACACGATGGCCGACCTTCGCGGCTTCGTCGAACGCTACTGGCCCGAGCCGTTGCGACTCGGGGCCGTGGCGGGTCCGGCCGGGATCGGCGGGCCGACGCTCACCAATGACGGCCCGGTCTCGCGCTACCTCTCAGCCGTCCGGCTCTCTGTCGATGGCGTCGCGGTCCCTCCGGAGCAGATCGATCTCGTGAATCCGACACCCGGCGAGCCGCCACGGCCGGTGGCGGGTGCCTCCCTCGTCCCGGAGTCCGGGTTCTACGTCCGGCGCGCCCAGACCGCGGAACTGCGCCTGCGCGATGGGCTGGCGCCGGGCCGTCACCACATCGAGCTGACGGTGGGATTGGCGGGGGTGAGTGAAGCGACGTTCACGGCCGACGTCGAGGCCGACGTCGAGACAGGGCCGGCGTGACCTCCCCGGGCGTCGCCGAACTGGCCGGCGTCGTGATGACCGTCGCGGGCCCGATCGCCCCCGACGCACTCGGCGTGACCCTCGTCCATGAGCATCTCCGCATGGACACTACACCGGTGCTCGCCGTGCATGGCTATGCCGTCGATGCGGACGGGCCGTTCGATGCCGCGAGGGCGGCGGAGGCCCGCTGGAATCCCGGCACGCATCCCGACAACTATCGTCTGACCGACACCGACCTGGCCGTGGAGGAGCTGCGCCACGTCGTCGCGGCCGGCGGCAGGACGGTCGTCGATGTGACCCCCGTCGAGCTCGGGCGGGATCCGCGGGCGCTGCTCGAGATCGCGACTCGCTCGGGTCTGCAGGTCGTGATGGGCGGTGGCCACTACCTGGGACCTGTGCACGCACCCGGGCTCGCGGCCAGCACGGAAGACGACATCGCGGCGACGCTCATCGCCGAGGTCCGCGACGGCGTGGACGGCACGGGGATCCGGCCGGGCATCATCGGCGAACTCGGGACGTCCGATCCGCCGCTACCCGCCGAGTTGCGGGTCCTGCGAGCCACCGCCATCGCGAGCCGGGCGACTGGTCTCGCCATCTCCGTCCACCTCCATCCGTGGGGGCGGACCGGCGACCTCGTCGTCGACACGCTGCTGGATGCGGGGGCGGCCCCGGAACGGATCGTGCTGGGCCACCTGACCACGGCCCACGACGACGCCCCGTACCTGGAGCGGCTGGCGTCGCGCGGTACATTCCTCGCCTTCGATCTGTTCGGCTTCGATCACTCGCTGCTGGGCGCCGGGCGCTACCCGCCGAGTGACGCGGAGGTGGCCGCCACCGTCGCGCGCCTGTCCCGCGAGGGCCTTGCCGATCGGCTGCTCGTGTCGCAGGATGTCGGCGTCCGCAGCCGGCTCCGACGGTACGGCGGCTGGGGGTACGACCACTTGCTGCGTCACGTCGTCCCCTTGCTGCAAGCCGCGGGCATGACCGACGCGGATGTCGACAGACTGCTGATCGACAACCCGCGCCGACTCCTGACCATCACCGGATCGGAGGTCACCCGATGACCGCGCCGCCATCCGCCTTCATCCGGCTGTCCGAGCACCTGTACCGCTTCCGCGACACGTGCGAGGTCTACCTCGTCAAGGACGGCGATCGCGGCCTGCTCATCGACGCGGGGTCGGCGGCCGTCCTCGATCACCTCGATGAGATCGGCGTGCGACAGATCGAGTGGGTGCTGCACACCCATCACCATCGGGACCAGGGCCAGGGCGACGAG
>JBKJHI010000121.1:0-3900 GCA_046599085.1 Candidatus Limnocylindrales bacterium | reverse complement strand
GTCCGGACCATATCGGCCGCGGCCGACGGTCGGGGGCAGCTCATCGGCCAGGACGGCCACGACCGCCATCAGGGCGCCATCCCCCGCTGCGTGTCCGTACGTCTCGTTCAGCAGCCGGAAGCCATCGATGTCGACGAGCGCCACGCCGAGGGCCCGGCCATCGTCGCGTGCCAGTTCGATGGCGACCGCGAGCTCGCCGACGAGCGCGCCATGATTGAGCAAGCCGGTCAGCGGGTCGCGACGGGTGGCCTCGACCAGCGCCGCGGTCTGGCGGGAGATGCGACCCTGGGCGGACCGGAACACCATCCACAGCACGAATGCCGCCACGAGCGCCGCCGACAGAGTCGTCAGCACGATGTTGCTGCGCAGCGTGTCAAGCTCCTCGAGGATCGGGGTCGCGTCGCGCGTCACGCGGATGACAGCATGCACGCGATCGGCCGACTGCAGCGGGAAGTACTCCTGCAATACCTTGCCCGTGAGGGCCTCGTCGAAGCTGGCGGCGACGCTCGGGGTGTCGACGGCGTCGCGGAAGTCCTTCGTGATGGTCGGCGTGGTCCCGGCCAGGGCCGGTCGGTCGCCAACGACGATCATCCCGTCGGGCCGGAGGACGTCGATATGCTCGATCTGCGTCCGGGCGACGAGGAGTGAGACGGAGGCCTCGAGCTCGGCGCGACGCTCAGGCGACAGGGTCCCTTGCAGGTCGCTCGGCAGAATCGCGCCGTTGACGAAACTGCGGATAAGCGCAGCATCCGTGCTCACGATCGACTGCATCGTCGTCTGCGAATACGACGCGGTGACCATGAAGGTCTGCGCGACCGCGGTCACGCCCACGATCATCAGGAAGATGCCGTAGACGAGCACGAGCAGGATGGGGCGAGGCACGCGCGGAGCGGTACCGAACACCGGTGTTGGACCTCAAGGTCGGCGCGATGGGCGTTTGTGTGCCCAACGGTAGGGTCCTGTGGTGCTCACGGGCCATCATCCGAAGGTACGGTCCGAAGGGGGTGACGAGCGGCGAAGTCGGTCCGTCGCGGAAGGGCCGGTCGCAGGCCGCGAGACCAGGATCAGCCCGGCTCGATGACCTCGCGACCAAGGTAGGTGCGCAACACCTCCGGAATGGCCACGGAGCCGTCCGGGCGCTGGTAGGTCTCCAGGATCGCGGCCACGACCCGGGGAAGCGCCAGACCGCTGCCGTTGAGCGTGTGCACGAGTTCCGGTTTCGCGCCGGCCTCCGGGCGGTAGCGGATGGCCATCCGGCGGGCCTGGAAGTCGCGGAAGTTCGAACAGGAGCTGACCTCAAGCCAGCGCTCGACGCCCGGCGACCACACCTCGATGTCGTACTTGCGAGCCTGCGTGAAGCCCATCTCGCGGGTGCTCATCAGCAGGACACGATACGCAAGGCCCAGGCGCTGGAGCAGGATCTCCGCCCGTTCGGTCATCCATTCGAGGGCGACCGGGGAATCCTCCGGGCGCTCGAACAGGACCATCTCCACCTTGTCGAACTGGTGGACGCGGAGGATGCCGCGGGTGTCCTTGCCGGCGGCCCCGGCCTCGCGACGGAAGCACGGCGAGTAGGCCGCGTAGCGGATCGGCAGGTCCCCGGTCTCCAGGATCTCGTCACGATGCAGGTTCGTGACCGGTACCTCCGCGGTCGGCACCAGGTACAGCTCGTCGCGCGTGACAACGTACATCTGGTCTTCCTTGTCGGGGATCTGGCCGGTCCCCGTCGCACTCGCGGTGTTCACGCCGGCCGGCGGCCAGACCTCCGTAAAGCCGTGCTCGCGCGTGTGTACGTCGAGGAACCAGTTGATGAGGCCGCGCTGCAGGGCCGAACCGGCGCCCTTGTAGACCGGGAAACCCGAGCCCGCGATCTTGGCGCCGCGGGCATTGTCGATGATATCGAGTGCTTCGCCCAGGACCCAATGCGGCTGACGCTCCCACGTGGCTCCCCCGGATGGTGCGTCGGCGCCGACCTCGCCATCGACCGGCTGCTCACGACCCAGGAGCTCGCCCCAGGTCCGGATCGTGACGTTGGCCTCCTCGCCGCCGACGGGGACGTCGAGGTCCGCTGGGTTCGGGATGCGGAGGAGCTGATCGTCGAGCTCGGCCTCGACCGCGGCGAGATCCGCGTCCAGGAGCGTGATCCGCTGACCCGCATCCGTCGAGGCGGTCTTGAGGCTCGCGACGTCCGGGCTGTCAGGTGGCGCGCCACCCTTGATCGCTTGCCCGATGCGCTTGCTTGCCGCGTTGCGCTCGGCCTTGAGGGCCTCGCTCTCGCCGAGAAGCTGGCGCCGCCGCGCATCGAGCTCGAGCGCATGGTCGATGAGCGCGGGGTCCTCGCCCTTGTCGAGAGCGCCCTGGCGGATCGCGTCGGGCTCGTCGCGGAGCCGCTGCAGGCCGACGCTCATGTGGCACCGCCGACGGTGGCCGGGCTCGTGCCCGCCCCCTCTCGGATTCGATGGACGACGAACGCCGGATCCAGGCTCGCCAGCAGCCAGCCGGCCCGCGGACCATTGGACCGGCCGAGAAAGACCCGGTACAGGGCGTCGAACGCGCGACCGGCAGGCAGACCCGCCTCTGTGGCGGCCGCGAAGATCGCGTTCTGCCACGCATCGCCGGCTCCGACCGAGGCGCCGCCGCCATCCAGCGAGTCGGCGAGGGCCGCCAGGTACACCCGCTGCGCCCCATCCAGGTCGGCTGCCGCGGCCGGCAACTCGTCCTGGACACGCACGAGGGCCCGCTCCGGCGCGTAGGCATCGAGCCAGGCGCGTGCGGCAGCCGCGCGTTCGTCGAGCAGCTCGGTCTCGCGGGCAGTGAGCGCACTCCCCTTCTCCGCCGCGGCGCGCTCGCCGACATCGACGCCGGGGATCTGGACGAGCATCGCGAGGTGGTTGAACGACGGTCGGTAGAGCGCGGCCTCGGCGGCTGCATCCGCGGCCGGATCCAGCAGCGAGTAGCGGAAGGTCGCGTCAAAACCTGGCGCCATCTCGCCCTTGACCTCGCGGCCCGCCGTGGCCGCGGCGAACGTGTCGAACCCATCGAACAGGCGCGGGATCTGGTCCGTGGCGTCCGGGTCGAAGTCGATGGCGTGGTTGGGACGCGGCCGCAGGAACAGGAAGCGCAGCTGCTCCGGGGGCACGACCTCGGCGATCTGGTGGGCGGCCGCGCCGCGACCCTTGGAGGTCGACATCTTCTTGCCGCCGATGTTGAGGAACTCGTACGGCACGTTGAGCGGGGGCTCGCGCTCGAACACATCGCGTGCGATGGCGTCCGACCGGTCGCGCGAGCCGCCCGCCGTCGAGAGGTCCTTTCCGCACGGTTCGATGGTCACGCCGAACAGCGACCACTGGGCCGCCCACTCGAGGTTCCAGGGCAGCTTCGCCGCACCGCCGAATGGGGAGATCCAGCCGCTGAACCCGCAACCGGTGGCCCACTCGACGAGCCGTTCTCGGCATTCGACGAAGACGAGCTCGCCGTCCCACTGGGTCGCGATCGTCGTGCCGACCTTCCCGCAGTTCGGGCAGATGGCACTGAGCGGATGCCACGTCTCCGGATGCTGGACGTTGGCGACGCGCCGGTAGATCTCGCGCACCACGGCGGCCCGATCCAGGGCGGTGCGGATGAACGGATCCATCGCGCCCGTCGGATAGATGTCGCTCATCCAGTAGTAGCGGTCTGGGTGGATGCCCAGGCCCGCAAAGGTATCGATGAAGATACCGGCGAAGTGCCGCGCATACGACGCATGGCAGTCACCGATCGGATCGGGAACGTGGGCCAGCGGCCGACCCATCTCGCGCTCGATGGCGTCCGGCGTCAGGAGCGCCTGGGCGTCCATCGGATCGAGGTCATCGACGCCATACAGCAGCGTCCTCTCGATCCCGTTCGCGCGCAGCGCCCCCG
>JBKJHI010000193.1:0-3422 GCA_046599085.1 Candidatus Limnocylindrales bacterium | reverse complement strand
ATCCGGACGCGCCAGGTGATCCGGACGCGCCTGGCCCCGCGCTCGGCGCCACACTGGCTCCTGGGTCGGTGGACGGACCGGCGGCCGGCACGCCGGATGGCATCGCCGAACCGCCAGGTGCGGCGCTCCCGGTCGGCGCGGGCGTCCCTCCGCTTGTGGACGTCGGGTCAGGCGTCGGCGTCCCGCCGCCGGTCGCCGTGGGCCCGGGTGTCGGGGTCGGTGCTGGCGTCGGTGTCGGCGTCGGCGCGGCCGTTGGCGCCGGGGTCGGTGCGGCGACGGTCATGTCCACGTTCACGGTGCCTGACCAGGCGATGCCATCGGTCGCGCGGTAGCGGAACGTGTCGACGCCGGAGAACCCGACATCTGCGGTGTATCGGAAGCTGCCGTTCGCCGACACGCTGACCGTGCCATTGGGCGGGCCGGAGACGAGCGATGCGGTCAGGGTGTCGCCATCGGCGTCGGTATCGTCCGCGAGGAGGCCGGGCGCGGCGACGGACCGCTCCACGCCCGCGGTCGCGGTATCGGCATCGGAGCGGGCGACGGGCGCGATGTTCGTCACGGTGATCGTCACCGTGGCCGTGTTCGAGATGCCGAGCAGGCCGCCATCGACCTTGTATCGGAACGTGTCCGTGCCGACGAACGTGGCGTCGGACCGGTAGCGGTAGCCACCGTTCGCATCAAGGGTCAGGGTGCCATTGGCGACGTTCGTGACGACGACGGCCGTGTAGCCGCCGCCGATCTGGAGGTCATTGCTGAGGACGCCGGGGGCCGCGACGGTGCGCAGCTGGCCGTGCACGGCCGTCGTGGAGTCATTGACCGCGACCGGCGGGAGGAGCCCGTAGACCACGGCCGTCGGTGGGCCCGCCACGATCGAGCGCGCCGCGAGCGCTGACGGGAGCGCCGCCGCCAGCAGTATGACGCCGAGCAGCAGCAGGCCAGCATGGCGGCGACGGCCGCGGCGGGAGCGGCGGCGCTGACTCAAGCGACGTGCCGCTTCGGCAGCCAGAGCAGGCCGCTCCGTGCCGTGTCCCCGGGGAGTGGCGCCGCCTCGTCCTGCTCGATGCCGTTGATGAAGGCCGTGACCAGGCGCTCATCGAGCTGGGTCCCGGCCGCGTCGCCGAGTCGGGTCAGGGCCTCCTGGATCCCGAGCGACTTGCGGTACGGCCGGGTCGTGGTCATCGCCGAGAAGGCGTCGGCCACCGCCAGGATCCGGGCGATGAGGGGGATGTCCTCCCCCTCGAGCCGATGCAGGTAGCCGTTGCCGTCCCAGCGTTCGTGGTGATGCCGGATCCCGGCGCGGACCATCTCGACGTCCGGCAGATCGCGGACGATCATGTCGCCCAGCGCGACGTGCTGCTGGAGGACCCCGTACTCGCCGTCGGTGAGCTTGCCGGGCTTACGCAGGATCTGATCCGGCACGCCGATCTTGCCGATGTCATGGAGCAGCCCGGCGACGCCGAGGGTTCGCAGCTCGGCGGCGGGCATCCCGATCCGCTCGCCGATGAACGTCGCGTAGCGGGCGACGTCCTCGGAGTGTCGCTTCGTGTAGCGGTCCTTCGTGTCGACCGCGATGACGAGGCCCTGCAGGACATCGAATGACGACGTCTCCGCCGCGTCCTCCGCATCCGGGCGCTCTGCCATCCTGACCGTGTCGCCGCCACTTGCCTTGGCACCCTCGAGCACCTGGACGACGATCGACAGGAGGGACGTCGCTGAACCAGCGTGATCCGGGTAGGTGGCGACGCCTGCACTGATCGTGATCGGCAGCCGCTCCGTCTCGTCGAAGCGGAGACTCAGATCGACGAGCGCGGTCCGCAGCTTGTGGACCAGCGGCTCGAGGCCAGCCACCGCCGTGGACCCCGCGATCAGCAGGAACTCGTCCGGCCCGTAGCGTCCGAGCTCCACGCCGGGTTCGAGATTCGCGGCCAACGTCTCGGCGACGACAAGCAGGGCCTGATCGCCCGCCTCGTGGCCGTGGTTGTCGTTGAGCAGCCGGAAGTTGTCGATATCGAGGAGCGCGATGCCGATGGGGTTGCCCGCCGCGCGGGCGCGTTCCACCGACTCGGCCAGGATCCCGACGAGGGAACCGTGGTTCAGGAGGTCCGTGAGTGGGTCGCGCCGGGTCGATTCGAGGAGCGCCGCGGTCTGCCGGCTGAGGCGAGCCTGGGCCGTGCGAAAGACGAGGAACAGCAGCCCCGCCGCGACGAAGGCCGCGGACAGGGTGACGATGACGATCTGGCGGCGTACGTCGTCGAGCCGATCGAGGATCGGCTGGGCATCGCGCCAGATCCCGATCACGCCGAGGATCTCGCCGTCGACGGAGATGGGCAGGAACTCGCGGACGAGCGTCTCGGAGGAGAACGGTCCAGGGCCTGCGGCGGCCTCCGACGACGGCCCGATGGCCGCGATCGCGCTCCCGCCCAGGGCCTCCGCGAACTCGCCGGTCACGGGGACCTGCGCACCGCGGAGTGCGGGATCGCTGGCGGCCACGATGCGCCCGTCCGGTCGACGCAACTCGATGCGCAGGATCTCGCCGGACCGCGTGAGGGTCGCGAATTGCGCCTCCAACCGGGATTGGTCCGTCTCGGACATGGGGGCGTCGCCGACCAGGTCGGCGGGTCGGACGTAGGCGTTGACGAAGGCCCGGGTCGTGGCCGCATCGCTGCTCACGACGTCGATCAGGGCGGAGGTCCGGAAGTGCTCGCCGACGAGTGCCGACTGGGCCGTGGCGGTGGCTCCGACGATGGCCAGAAAGGCACCGAAGACGACGAGCAGCAGGACCGGGCGGGGTGGTGCGGTGCGGGAACCGAACACGGACTGGACGACCTCGAACGAGCGACAGTGATGGCTACGCCCGAGGGTAGGTCGCGGCGGGGGCCTGGCCGCATGGCCCGATGGTCCTGTCGAGGGTGGCTCTGCGTGTCGGACATCGACTGGATGCACCGCATTCGGCCGTGTCGGGACCACGCCCGGAGCCTCCGTGTCCGCTGGGCGTACACATGGGCGACGGAGCCGCGGCATGTACCTCTTCCGTGGCCCGTGGCGCTCGCGGGGAGGACAGATCAGCGGCGGAACGCGCCTCGGGGAGGCCGCGCCCGTCGTTCCAGCGCTGGGATGTACGCGTGGCGAGCACGGCGCCAAGGTTGGCGAGCGCGGCGCGAAGGGCGCCGCCGCGGGCCGGCGGCTGTGCCCATCGTCACGTTCCGAAGATCTGGCCCAGAAGGTACGGCGTGCTGGTTTCCAGCTGGTCATAGCGGCAATCGGCCGGTGGCTTGTCCGGCCTCCACCGCTTGAACGTCGTGCCATGGCGGAATCGGTCGCCCTGGAGATGGTCGTAGGCGACCTCGACGACCCGCTCGATCCGGAGGGGCTCCCAGGACAGATCCTTGCCGCGATTCCAGCGGGATGTCGCGCCGGGGAGA